>DAOTYL010000128.1:0-11747 GCA_034434955.1 Anaerolineae bacterium
AAGTGTACCCCATAATTGCGACAATTAGCACAATAGTTTGTGACATTCGGAACTAAACCTGAAGCCTTGAACCATTTATCCTCATGCTGGGTAGCAAACCATCACCCTCGCGAGGAGAATGTTCCATGCCAGAGATCGTGGACCGCGAAGCCCTAGACCGCAAAGCGCGTATGCGCCTTGAGCCTGTCCCCATCAAGTACCGCTCTCCAGAAGAGCGTGTGAAGGACTTCGAGGAATGCTTCATCAGCCTGACGCCCGAAGAGGCGATGGCCGAAGCCGCACGTTGCATCCACTGCCCCGACCCTTCGGCCTGCGTGGAGGCTTGCCCCTTGGGGAATAACATCCCAGAGGCCCTGTGGTACATTGAGGCGGGCGATTTCCTCCGCGCCGCCGAAATCTACCGTGCTACCAATCCCCTTCCAGAGATATGTGGGCGGGTGTGTCCGGGCGAATCGAGCTGCGCCGCCGCCTGTGTGCTGACCAAGCGCGGCAAGGGGATCAACACACGGGGGCTTGAGGCCTTCGTCGCCGATTATCAGCGTACGCACGGTGGCGTGCCGCTACCACACAAAGCGCCGCCCAGCGGCAAAAAAGTAGCCGTCGTCGGCGCGGGGCCTGCTGGATTGGCCGTCGCCGAGGACTTGGCCATCGCCGGACATGATGTCACCGTTTACGACGCCCTGCCCACACCGGGCGGGCTGCTAGTGTACGGCATTCCCAACTTCAAGCTGAACAAGGAGCTGGTGCGCTGGAAAGCAGAGTGGCTGGCGCAGCTCGGCGTCCAGTTCGTCACGAATACGCGCATTGGCAAGGGCTTCACGCTGGATGACCTTATCGCCCAAGGCGGCTATGATGCGGTGTTTCTGGGTACAGGCGCACAGGTAGAGGCCAAGATGGATGTTCCCGGCGAGGATTTGGGGCGTGTACACAACGCTTTGGACTTCCTCATCCGTGCAAATGTACCCGATGACATGCTGCCCCCCGATAAAGCCGACCGCGTCCGCGTGGGGCGTCGTGTGGCCGTTATCGGTGGCGGCGACACTGCCACTGACTGCCTGCGCACAGCCCTGCGGCTGGGCGCCGAAGAGGTGATCTGCTACTATCGACGCACCGAAGCCGAGATGCCCGGCAACGCCGATGAGCGCCATCATGCCATTGAGGAGGGCGCCCAGATCGTCTACCTCACCGCGCCAGTCGAACTGCTGGACAAAGACGGAGATGGCAACGTAGATGCCATGAAGATGATCCGCATGGAGCTGGGTGAGCCGGACAGTTCGGGTCGCCGCCGTCCGGTGCCTATCGCAGGCTCTGAGTACGAGGTGGAGGTGGACGATGTGATCCTCGCCATCGGCTTCTGGCCTGACCCTGAAATCGGCGAAACGACACCCGACTTGAAGACCCACAAATGGGGGTTGATCATTGTGGATGAGGAGACAGGCCAAACCAGCCGCGAGGGCATCTTCGCCGCCGGCGACAATGTCACCGGCCCCGCGCTGGTCAACAAGGCGCTGGCTGCCGCCAAACGCGCCGCAAAGGCGATGAACGAGTACCTAGCCCGCAAATAGCGCACAGCGTTTTGCTCCCCCTCCTCAAACAGGCCGTCCCAACAGGGCGGCCTATTTTTTCAGTGTCCCCCCATCACCCAAAAGCCTCCGGTGCTATACTCCGGTCTATGGAGTCCCTCAGCCAGCGCATCAAAGAGCGGGGGCGTGAACTGGGCTTCTCTATGGTGGGGATTGCCCCGGCACAGCCCAGCCCACACTTGGCCGCCTATCTGGAGTGGATCAGAGCCGGAATGCACGGCACGATGGCCTATATGGCCCGCGAGGACCGCATCCAGCGGCGCAGGGATTTGAACGCCATCTTGCCCGGTGCACGTTCGCTCATCATCGCGGCGCTTGACTACTACACCCTGCGCCTGCCGGATGAGATCGCACACGATCCGGCGCGGGGTCGCATCAGCAACTACGCTTGGGGCCTGGACTATCATGACGTGATGTTGGTACGGCTTGAGATGCTCGCGCACTTCTTGCGCACCGAAACCGGGAAGGCAGTCGCCACACGCACCTATGTAGATACCGGCGCCATCCTTGAACGCAGCCATGCTCAACGGGCTGGGTTGGGTTTCATAGGCAAAAACACCATGCTGATCCACCCTCGGCGCGGCAGCTTCTTTTTCCTCGGTGAGATCATCACCACCGCACCGCTGGATTACGATGAGCCGCCCCCCTCATCCATGCCAGGCTGTGGGACCTGCACACGCTGCCTCGCCGCCTGCCCGACGGATGCCTTCCCGCGCCCCTATGTGCTGGATGCGCGGCTGTGCATCTCCTACCTGACCATTGAGCACAAGGGCTTCATCCCGCCCGAACTACGCCCCAAGATGGGCAACTGGGTTTACGGCTGCGACGTGTGTCAGGAGGTGTGCCCCTGGCAGCGCTTTGCCCATCCGACGGTGTGGTGGGAAGCCTTCGCACCTGCGGACTGGGACCGTGCAGCCCCGCCCCTTGCCCGGCTGCTCACCTTGAGCGACAAGGTATTCGCCGCACAGTTTCGCGGGTCGGCCATCCAGCGTATCGGGCGGGCACGGCTGGTGCGCAACGCCTGCATCGCTGCGGGCAACAGCGGCCTGCCCGACTTGGTGCCGCATCTCCTCCCCTTACTGAACGACCCCAGCCCGCTGGTGCGCGGACATGCTGCCTGGGCGCTGGGCAGACTGGGCGCCGGACGGGAAGCGCTGCAGATTGCGCTGGCACGGGAGAGCGACGAGACGGCTAGAGAAGAGATCGCAGCAGCACTGGCAGGGTGATCCAAGGGCGCAGGGTTTTGGTATCATAGCGGGTATGATGGATTTCTCCACACCTCTTCTGACCCTCCTCGCGCCGCAGCCGAGCTGGCGCGTGCTGGTCATCACCGCAGAGGATGAGCACATAGCGCCGACCTTTGCGCCACATGTAGCGCAGGTGGTCATCGGCAGCCCCGCACCCGGCATATTGATCGCCGCACACGGACGGTTCGTCGAAAAGGGGTGGGCAAACGTCACCCTTTGCCAGCACAACGCCGGATGCTTGCCCTTCGTCTCGGCAGCATTTGACGCCGTGATCTGCCATCACACAGCACACCGCTTGCACAACGCCGCCGCATTTGCCGCCGAGTGCGCCCGCGTGCTGCGCCATGGCGGTCTGCTGGCGCTGGCCGAATGCATGGTCAGCGGGGAGCCACAGATCGCCCGCTTCGTCAACACATGGGAGCGTTTGCGCAACCCTGCACATGTCTGGGCCTACTCGCCGGAGGACTGGGAGACGTTTTTCGCTTCGGCGGGGCTGACGGTGCTTCACCGCGAAATCCATTCGGCCGAGCGCGACTTCGACGAGTGGGCCGCCGCAGCGGACGTGCAGGGTGACGATCTCCTCAGGCTGCGCGTCCTGCTTGTGCAAGCGCCGCAAGCGCCGCGCGCCTGGCTTGCGCCGCGTATGGTCGGGAGCCGCCTGGTCTTTACGTACACCGAGGGCCTCCTCATCGGGCGCAAGGCATAAAAAGGGCATGGCCCGTTGAACCATGTCCCACGACGCCTCACGTGCGAGGCCACGTTACGCACCCCTCGCCGCTCATTCCCGCTCCTGTTGAGGTCCTCCGCCGATGCAGGCTGCCCAAAGGTCGCTGACAAGGACTGCCTTCGCACTTTCGCAGTTTACAGGCGAGCCAGCGCACTCTCCACCGCCGCCCGCACGGCCTCCGGCGTCGCCGGGGCGATCACCTTGTCATCCACCGCCACAACCGGGCTGCGATCGCAGACATCCAGGCAATCAACATCCACAACCATCACCTCTTCATGAGCCTGCCGCAGGCGGCGCAGTTCGGCCAGTAGGTCGGCCCTCTCGCCGAAGCAGGAATAGCACACGCGGACCAAGACACGCTTAGACATGCCGCCCCTCTTGACAAGCCGGATAGGTTTTTTGAGCATGGTTGAGCATAGCCCCCCGCAGGCATAAAGTCAACCCCTGCGCACGGCGCCCTGTGGAGCGCAGTACGGCGGGTGTTATAATACGCACCCTGAAGGTAGATGGGAGGAAACCTTGCCGCTCACACAAGCCGGCGATTTGGTGCTGCTGATCAACGAACGAGACCGGCGTTACTTCATCCGCAGATTGGTGCCCGGCCAGCAACTGATCACCCATCACGGCGTGCTGGCCCACGATGAGCTGATCGGACAGCCATTGGGGGCGTGTGTCTACACTCACCTCGGCATCCCCTATTACCTACTGCGTCCCACCACTGAGGAGCTGGTGCGCCATCTGCGGCGCAGAAGCCAGATTATCTTCCCCAAGGATGCAGGATACATCATCCTGCGCCTAGGGGTGGCGCCCGGCAGTGTCGTTGTTGAGGCTGGCACGGGCAGCGGCGGCCTGTGCCTAGCGCTGGCAACGATGGTTGGGGATGATGGCCACGTGTACTCCTACGACGAGCGCAGCGCCATGCTGGAGATCGCTGCGGAGAACCTCCAGCGTGTAGGGCTGGCGCACCGCGTGACTTTCAAACAGCGCGATGTGTCGCAGGGATTTGACGAGGTAGACGCCGACGCGCTCTTCCTCGACCTACGCAGGCCCTGGGAGCTGCTCGATCAGGCGCGGGCAGCGCTGCGCGGCGGCGGCGTGCTGGGCTGCCTCGTGCCTACCGCCAACCAGCTGGTCACGCTGCTAGAGTCACTGGAAGCACATCCCGCCTTTGGGCTGGTGGAGGCTGAAGAGCTGCTCCTGCGCCCTTACAAGACGTTGCCCGCACGGGTGCGGCCTGAGGACCGCATCGTAGGGCACACCGGCTACTTGATCTTTGCCCGCGCCCTTATCCCTGAGACGCGCCGTCCATCGGCTGAAGCCGACGAGGACAAGCCGCACACAGAGGATGCAGATCAGCCACTATGAGCCGTTGGCCTCTCAAGATGCGGGCAGCTGCCCTCTTGACAGCAACATTGGTGCTCTCGGCCTGCCGGCGCAGCGATCAGACACCCTCCATCACCCCCACACCGACCGCATGGCCCACCCTTGCGCCAGCGGGGACGATTTCCCCCACCGCCCCTTCGCTGGAGGTAGCAGCCCACGAGGAACCGCGCCTGCTGGAACGCTACCGCGTGCTCCTTGAGCCGGGCATCACGGCAGTTTACCCTCTGGAGGGGCACACTGCGCAGCCCGTGCGCATTGAGGTGATCGTCTTGGAGGGCGCTCCCGATCCGGCCGTCACCATCACCGACGAGCGCGGGGACCAGCTGGCGCTAGCCGACGTAGGCGGCCCGGGCGAGCCGGAGGTGATCGGCCAGTTCCAGTTTCCGGCGGATGGCTTCTACGAGCTAGGCATTGCCACGACCACCGTCGGCGGCTCGGTGGGTGTCTCCATCTACTCCCTTGATCCGGCGACCGTGGAGGGCGGCGGCACCTTCTCCTCACTGGATGAGACCCTGCAAGGGCGCATCACCCACCCATCAACCTACCACACCTTTCGGCTGTCCGTTGAGCGCGGCCAGCGTTTCGATCTGGGAGCTACCGCCTTGACAGGCACATTGGACCTGCTCTTCAAGTTGTACGGGCCGGATGGTCGCTTGCTGGCCGCACGCGATGACAACATAGGCAACGATCCCTATCTGTGGAACTTCATGCCCGCCCAGTCAGGATTGTATACCATCGTGCTTAGCAATTTCGGCGAGACCACCGGCGACTACCTGATCCGCGTTAGCCCCTCGCAAGGGGGCGGGGAGGCCATCATCGGCGCACGCGCCGAGCTAGAACTGCAGGCTGCGCCGCGCCGCAGCACCTGGTTGACGCTGACAGGACGTGCGCTGGACGGCATCAGTGTAGAGGTGCAACCGACCAGTGCGGGTGTGGACCCGACCATTACCCTCTACGATCCGTATGGCAATCGGCTTACGACGGTAGATGTGGCCGGGCCAGACGAGACCGAACGGCTGACGCTGGCACAGTTCCCGCTGGATGGGGAATACCAGATAGAGTTCACCACGGCGGCGGCAGGTGGGACAGCACGATACTTCATCCGCCGTATCAGCCAATACGATCTGGAAGCAGGCGGCGGAATCGTGCCCGGCTTTACCGGTCGCAAGGACGTGATAGAAGGGCCGGGCACGGTTTACGCCTATTTCTTCGAAGCGCAGGCTGGGGAGCTGGTCAGCATCGATGCGCACCCTACGGCCAGCGGGAGTGGCCTAGACCTGGGGTTCGACCTCTTCACGCCGGATGGCTACCTGCTGATCTCACTCGACGACGTGGTGAGCAAGAATCCCGTGGTGGATCGGCTGGCGCTGCCCCAGTCGGGGCGCTACGTGCTAACGGTGTGGAACTACGGCGACACGCGGGGGGAGTTCATCGTCTTTGTGACCCTCACCCAAGGAGCAGCCGGAAGCGGGTAGTAAGGCACAGCCGTATGCCGCACAGAATCAAAAAGCCAGGCCCTTGTGGGTCTGGCTTTCGTCTCGCAGCGCAAAGGTGCGGTTATTCTTCTTCCTCCTCAGCACGCCGCTTAGTGATTACCTCCACATCCTCTGCCGAGACCGGCACGCCGGGCAGTTCCTCTTCCTCGGCAGCCAACTCCGGAGGCTCAAGCTTCACGATAACCTCATCTGGATCGGTCAGCAGCCTGACCCCCTGCGGCAGGACGAGATCACGTGCCAAAATCTGGTCGCCGATCTCCTGCAAACGACTGAGGTCTACATCAATGTGCGGGGGTAGATAAGCGGGCAGGGCCTCAATCTCCAGCGCCGTGGCGAGGGTCATCAGCACCGCCACGCCGCTCTCGGCCAACGGAGCCTCGTTGATAAAGACCAGCGGGACCTCCACCGTCACCGGTCGGTCCATCGCCACACGATAGAAATCCACATGCAGAATCTCATCGCGCAGATAATCACGCTGCACAGCACGGGCGAGCGAAGGGATTCTCTCTCCTTCCACCTGCAGCTCAATGAACTGCGTCCCACCGGCTACAGCCAGCACGTGGCGCAATTCGCGCTGATCCACCATTAGATTGAGGGGCTCGGCGCCTGGCCCGTAAAGCACTGCTGGAATCAGCCCCTTGCGCCGCAGTTGTTTAACCTTTTTGCCCACGATCTCCCGCTTGCTCGCCGCCAATGTTAGCATCTCACTCATGAACTCATCTCCCATCACGCCAGCGCTCCATTGGGGCAACTGTTGCCCATTGGAACGGTGCGGCGAATTCTTGCATCCGGCTGAGGACAAAATAAACGGGCCTCTCCACCTCAACCGGCGACTAACCAGCCGAGGGCGGGTAGCGCCCTGCACGCGCATAATTGTACCGAGCGGCGGAGAGGGCGTCAATAGGACGCAGGTGGAGAGTTCGCCAAAGACCTTGCCAGCTCTCACATGACGTGGTATACTCTTAAGTGCCTTGACCCGCTGTCCTTAATCATCGTATCGGCATTCTGCGAAACGTGGGCCTTCCCCACGTTTCGTTTTTGAAGAGAGCCTCCCTTCCCCAAGGATGCGGGCTGGCGCACATCAATCCGGTTGGTTGTATGGAGAGTTGCTGCTGAAATGGCAAAAAGCGAGTTTATCCTGGCCTTCAACGAAATCGCCGAAGCGCGTAGGCTGCCGCGTGAGGTCATCCTTGATGCGCTGAAGGTAGCCCTTGTCTCCGCCTACCGGCGCAGCGCCCGAGTCGGCGAGAATCAGCGCATCGAGGTGCGTATTGACGAGAAAGCCGGTGTGCCGACCATCTGGGTGGAGAAAGAGGTGGTCGAGCAGGTGGAGAACCGTCTCACCGAGGTGGACCTAGAAACGGCGCGTCGCATCAAGCCCGATGCTCAAATCGGCGATATGGTGCTGGTGGAGGATACGCCGGAAGACTTCGGACGCATTGCGGCGCAGACGGCCAAACAGGTCATCCTGCAGCGTATGCGTGAGGCCGAGCGCGACGTCCAGTATCAGGAATATCTGGAGCGGGTGGGCGATCTGGTGACGGGCACCGTGCAGAGTGTCACCGATGAGGTGGTGATGATCGGCTTGGGGCGCACAGAGGCCATCCTGCCGCGCAGCCAGCAGATACCGCGCGAGGAATATCGCCCCGGCAGCAGGGTGCGTGCTTACGTCATGGAGGTGCGTCGCGGCAATCGTGGCCCTCAGATCGTCCTTAGCCGCACGCACCGCAACATGCTGCGCCGTCTGCTGGAGTACGAAGTGCCGGAAATCTACAACGGCACGGTGGAGATCAAGGCTATCGCGCGGGAGCCGGGCGCACGCTCAAAAGTCGCTGTGGCTTCCACCGTACCGGGTGCCGATCCGGTGGGGGCTTGCGTAGGTCTGCGTGGGACGCGCATTCAGGCCATTGTCAATGAGCTCCGTGAGAAGATCGACGTGATCGAATGGAGTCCCGATCAGGCCGTCTTCATCTCCAAGGCACTCAGTCCGGCACGCGTGAGCGCCGTGTTTCTGGACGACGACCCGGAAAACGGCCGCACGGCGATTGTGGTCGTGCCCGACGAATCTCTTTCACTGGCGATCGGTCGTGAGGGTCAGAATGCACGGCTGGCCGCTAAACTGACCGGCTGGCGCATTGACATCAAGAGCGTCACGGAGGCCGCACAAGATGCCTATCGGCTACTGGACGACCCCAGCCTGGCCGATCTGGTGGCAGCCAATCGGGAGATCATCGCGCAGATAGGGCAGATACTGGAGAAGAAAGCCACCAATCGGATTGTGACGCCTGAGGAATATGAACTGCTGGTCAACTTTGTGAAGCTGGTCGAGAATTACCGGCTGGGGCTGCTGGAAGCCTCGCGCATGGACTGGCGCGCTCGCCGTGAAGAGGCACGGGCCAAGGTCCCGCCGGCGGCTTACGAGCTGCCGCTGGAGGAAACAGACCTCCCCATGCGCATCTATCGGGCGCTCTCCGAAGCAGGCTACAATACAGTTGGTGCTCTCATGGAGCAGTACTACTTTGACGCGGAGCGCTTGCTGACCATCCCGGGTATCAACGAGGCTGCGCTGCAAACTATCGAGCGGGTGATCGCCACTACAGAGTTCCCCGCCCCCGCCGCTGAAGAGGTTGTGGCAGAACTTGCGCCTGCTGAGGCGACGGAGGCGACTCCCGAAGCCGAGAGAGCCGAGGAGGCACTTGAGGCAGCACCGATCGAGGAGGCTGTGGCTGAGGTGGCCAGCGCGGAGGAGGAAGTCCCCGCGCCCGCAGCCCTTGATGAGGAGGAGCTGCTCGCCCGTGCACGCCGCGCCGAACTGGTGGCGCGTATGGCACGGGGCGAGACACTGGAAGAGGCAGAGATCGCAGAGCTGGAGACTGCAGCGGAAGCCGAACCGACTCCTGCACCGGCTTATCTAGGCCCCACAACGGAGGAAGACTACTTCAGCCTTGAGGACTTGGACTTCGACGAGGAAGACCTCACCGCCGAACAGCGTGCGGAGCTGGACGCCAAACGTGCCAAGCAGCGCCGCCGCCAGCTGATCTTCGACGAAGAACGGGGCCGCCTGATCGCCAAGCGCCGCCGCAAGAGAAGCCGCAAAGACTGGGGCGAAGGCTGGCTGGAAGATTTAGACGAAGAGCTGTAGACCGGTGCAAACGCTTGTTGAAGGATCAGCGGAGCTATGACGCCCCACCGTAAGCATGTGCCGCACCGCACCTGCGTGGTGTGCCGCACCGTGCAACCCAAGCGCACACTGACACGCCTAGTGTGGTCGCCGGATGAGGGGCTTGTGATTGACCCTACAGGGAAGCGTAGCGGACGAGGAGCCTACTTGTGCAGCAATCCCGCCTGCTGGGCGAAAGCCGCCCGCAGCGACGTGCTGGAAAAGGCGCTCCGCCGCACGCTGACAGATACCGATCGCGCGGTGGTGGCCGCGCACGGGGCGCAGTTTGCGCCTTCAACGGAAGAGACATGAAGCGCCGGCTGGGGAGCAGGGGCGTGCTGCAGGGCTGACCATCATCTGCTGCTGCGGGCACACTCCTAGAAGATTGTCATCCCCCGCTGGCCGGGACTGTGAGGAGGTGCTTATGGCAGAAGCAGCAGAAGAGAAAATACTGCATATCCCCAATTTCCTGACGGTGCGCGATCTGGCCGGGCTGATGGGGGCCAGCCCGATTGATGTGATCAAGGAACTGATGCGTAACGGCGTCATGGCCAGCATCAATCAGCAGATTGACTACGAGACGGCAGCCATCGTGGCCACTGTGATGGGCTTTGAGCCGCGCCCCCTAGAGGTTGAGGAGCAGGTCGAGGAGGTTAAGCCGGAAGAGGCTCAACCGTGGCGTCACTTCTACGAAGGAGAGGACCCGGCGAAGCTTGTTAGGCGTCCGCCCGTAGTAGCTGTGCTGGGCCATGTGGATCACGGCAAAACCAGCCTGCTGGACAAAATCCGCGAGACCAACGTAACGGCGGGAGAGGCAGGCGGCATTACCCAGCACATCGGCGCTTATCAAGTGGAGCACCAGGGGCGCAAGATCACCTTTTTGGATACCCCCGGCCACGAGGCTTTCACCGCCATGCGCGCGCGGGGAGCGCAAGGCGCCGACATTGCCGTGCTGGTCGTAGCCGCCGATGACGGCGTGATGCCCCAAACCCGCGAGGCCTACAATCATGCGATGGCCGCCCATGTGCCCATCATTGTAGCGCTCAATAAGATGGATCGCCCGCAGGCCAATCCGGAGAAGGTCAAACAGCAACTCGCCGATATGGGCCTTGTGCCCGACGAATGGGACGGCGACACGATGGTCGTGCCCGTCTCGGCCAAGACGGGCATGGGAATTGAGGACTTGTTGGAAGCCATCCTGTTGGTGGCCGATGAACACGACATCCGCGCCAACCCGCAGGGCAAGACGGCGGGAACGGTGCTGGAAGCCAAACTTGACCGCAGCCGTGGGGTGATGGCGACCCTGTTGGTGCAGAACGGCACGCTGCGGCGCGGCGATGTGGTCATCGCCGGCACTTCTTATGGGCGCATCAAGGCCATGTTTGACGAAAACGGCGCAGAGGTAAGAGAGGCCGGGCCGTCCACACCGGTGCTGGTGATGGGCCTCAGTGAGGTGCCTGAGCCTGGTACGCTGTTCGAGACCGTCAAAGACGAGAAAACAGCGCGCGCCTTGGCTGCTGAACGCGCCCAGGCGCAACAGCGGGAAAGCCAAAAGCGCACGCCCTTCACGCTGGAGGACCTCTACGCACGCTTTCAGGCCGGTGAGGCTAAGGACCTTAACCTCATCCTCAAGGCCGATGTGCAAGGGTCTCTAGAGCCGATCGTCAGCTCACTGGAAAAGCTGGCAGTTCAGCAAGAAGGGCGCGAGCATAAGGTCAAAATCCTACACGCAGATATTGGGACGATCAGCGAATCGGATGTCATGCTGGCCTCCGCCTCGGACGCCATCGTGATCGGTTTTCAGGTAGATGTAGACGCCGCCGCGCGGCGTCGCGCCGACAGCGAGGGCGTGGAAATCCGCCAGTACGACGTCATCTATCACCTCATTGAGGACGTGCAGAAAGCCCTGGAGGGCTTGCTGGAGCCGGTCTATGAGGACAAGGTGATCGGTGTTGCCGAGGTGCGGCAGGTCTTCCACGTCTCAAAGGTGGGCAACGTCGCTGGCTGCTACATCCGCGAGGGCGAAGGGCGGCGCGATGCAGGTGCGCGTATTATCCGCAATCACCGCATTATCCACGAGGGAACGGTAGCGTCGCTCAAACGCTTTCAGGAGGACGTGCGCGAGGTGCGTGCCGGATTTGAGTGCGGCAT
>DAOTYL010000129.1:0-3844 GCA_034434955.1 Anaerolineae bacterium
GCTTCCTCGTAGTCAGGGTCAAGCGTCAAAGCGGAACCGACAGCAGCCAGCGCTAGCTCTTTTTCTCCTCTAGCCCAGGCTGCGCGCGCCTGCGCCACTTGACGGAAAGCCTCGAAGCTGGCCGGGCGCGGCAAGGCTTTCACCTGCTGACGTAGCGCATCGTCAACTGGCACGGCCAACCGCTCAACCAGCGCCAGCGTGATGCGCTCAACAAACAGCGCAAAGCTACCTGCGGGAAACGAAACTTCCAGAGGGGCTGGCGGAATATCCGGCGCGCTGATAATCAGTTGCAGGCCCAGCATTCTCCCCTGGTCATAGACGACATAGCGCCCGTGCACCAGTGCATCCAGCTTCAGCGTGTTGCGCAATGCCTCAATGCTTGTTGCATCAAGGGGCAGGGGATGCTTAGCCGCGGCGATCTGTCGTGCCACGATGTTGTAGTCGCGAGTGGGCAGCCCGGCCCCGCTGAGGTGCTCGGTCAACAACTTGCCGAACAATGCACCAAGCCACAGCGCCTCTTCGCTCTCTTCATTGCCCACCAACGGGGCAACTCCGACATCCCCAATTCGCCGTGTTTGTACGCCCATGTGCCCCGCCTTCACTGCTAGACGATCTCAACGATCGAGCCATCACGGGTCTTGGTCACTTCAAGCCGCGCCGGGAAAGCATCCTTTAACTCGTCAATGTGTGTGATGACGAGGATAAGATCAAACTCATCCTTGATGGAGCTGATAGCCTGCACCAACCGCTCCCGGCCCTCCGTGTCCTGAGTTCCAAAGCCTTCATCAACGATCAGCGTGCGCAACTGCGCTCCGGCACGGCGGGCCAGCAACCGCGAGAGCGCCAGCCGAATGGCGAAGTTGACGCGGAAGGCTTCCCCACCGCTGAAGGTCTCATAATCGCGCGTGCCCAGTTCGTCAGCGATCCTAATGTCCAGCGTCTCCCTGACACCGCCTGTCACCTTCTCGCGCTGGGTCTCAAAGCGAAGGTGCATCCGTCCATCCGTCATGCGGGCAAGGAGCTGGTTGGCTTCCTCCTCGATCTCCGGAATAGCCGCCTCGATCATCATAGCCGGAATGCCGTCCTTGCTGCACGCAGCACGCAGTTCCTCATACACCCCCTGCTCAAAACCGAGCCGCTCTGCTTCCTCCACCAGCATCCTGCGGCGCTGACGCTGCTGCTCCAGTGCGTTGATCTTCTGCTCCGCCACCCCAACAAGGTAATGTGCCCGCCGCTCGGCATCGCGCAGCTCATCCAGCGCCTCTCTGGCTGGCTCCAGTTCGGCCACCTGCTGACTAAGAGCCTCGATCTCAGCGTCCAGTGCCTCCAACTTGAGGCGCTCCTCTGCGTTCTCCGCCTCCAACGCTACCCGGCGCTCCTCCAGCCGCTGAAGCGCCGATTCTATCTCTGGCAGCGCATTCAGGGCGCTATCCAGTTCACCCTTGAGAGCCTCAACGTCCTCCAGCTCGGCTATCTGGGCACGCAGAGCCTGATGGGCTTGCTCATCATAGCCTAGCGCCGCCATTTGGGCACGGACATCAGCCAGCGCAGCCTGCGCTTCAGAGGCATATTCCCCTCTTTCCAGCACAGCGGTCAGTTCTGTCAAGCGCTCCTCAATGCGCTTCAGGTCCTGCTCTTCCTCCTGTGCCTGCCTGAGTTGTTCGCCCAATCTGGCGACGTGCTGCTGAAGCGGCTCCAGTTTGCGCAGTTCGCGTTCTGCATCAGCGATCTGCTGGGTAAGGCGCTCGATCTCAGCGTCAAGCGCCTCTATGCGGCTGAGGTTGGCGCGGTACAGCTCCCCCTTTTGGCTGCCGTCACGGGAGAGCCTTTCAAGCAGCTCAGTGCGATGTGACTCGCTCAACGCCTGCTGACAGAGTGGGCAGATCGGCTCGGCAGCTGCCAGAATCTGGTCGTGCTGCGCTTTGATAACCTCCATCTCGCGCTTAAGCGAGCGGTTAGCACCATCTATTGTAGCGCGCTCCTCACGCAAGGCGTTGCACCGCTCGCGCCACTGCTCACACTCGATCTTGCGGGCCTGCAACCGTTCAATGTCGGCCTCAGCCTCGTGAAGCCGTTGCAATCTATCCTGTACACCGCTCAATCGGCGACTTATTTCCTTGCGGCGTTGCGCCTGCTGATGCTGTTCAGCCTCCAGCCTTGAGCGTTCCGCGGTGATGACCTCTTGTAGCTCACCGTGGCGGCGGAGTAGCTCAGCCTGCTCGAACTGCCGTGCGTTTAGATCGCGCTCCTGTCGGCGCAGCTCGCGCAACCTCTGATGCCCAGCTTCTATTTCGGCACGTCGCGCCACGATCTCCTGATAATGGGCCAATCGCCGCTGGCGCTCTTCCCATTCCGCCCTTAGGCTCTCCAGATCGCCCTCGTTGCGACGGATACGCTGTTCAGCTTCCCGATATTGGGCCAGCAGGCGCTCACGTTCGCGACCTACGCTTTCCAGCTCTTGGACCTTCGCTTCTGCACTACGCAGCTCCGCAGAGAGGGCGGTCAACTTTTGCTGGGCCTCGCTCAGTTCGTGCAGATAGTCCACCTCGTGCCCCAGTTCCTCATCGATCTGCCCGATCTCGCCCTCAATACGGCTGCGCTCTTGCCCAATAGCCCGCAGGCGCTCTTTGGCCCGCTCCTCATAAACCGACCAGCGGTCCAGCCCTAGGATTTCGCTCAGGATAGCCTTGCGCTCGGCAGGTGTCTTCTTCGTGAACTCGTCCGCCCTCCCTTGCATGAGGAAGGCCGAGTTGATGAACGTCTCGTAGTCCAGCCGCAGGACAGCATTGATCTTCTCCTGCGTTTCGCGGATGCTGGGCGCCGTGATGGGCCGCCAATCCTCGCCATCGGCGACCTCAAAATGTAAGGTGCTGGCACCCCGCCCCTGCCGCGAGCGGTAGCGCATCACACGGTAGAGATACCCTCCTAGCGCGAAGGTCAGCCGCACGTGCATTTCGGTCTCATTGCCGTAGATCAGATCGTCATCGCGGCGGGCGCGGGCCTTTCCCCACAACGCCCAGGTAATAGCATCCAGCAGGGAGGACTTCCCCGCGCCGTTCACCCCAGCTAGACAAGCCATGTGCAGGCCACTCAGATCGAGCGGCGGCGGATCGCGGTAGGCCAGGAAGTTGCGCAGCTCCAACTTTAACGGGATCATGCTCACCTTCCCCAAAGGCAAGCGGGAACTTGAACGCCCCTTAGCGGGGCGTTCGATTCTAGCAGTTTGGGATGTTGCGGGCTAACTAAGGAACATGGGCATACCAGCCACATGGCGAATCTTGGGCCGGTAGTTCTCAATATCGTACAGCTCGCCCACATCAACCTGTTTGCGCCCTTGCATGATCATGCTGATCGGGATGTCCGTGTAGACGCCACCGCGCAGCGCCACCATGCGGCCGCTCTGGCCCTTGAGCACCATGTCCATCGCCATGTGCGCAAAGTTGAAAGCCACCATCAAGTCCAGCGAGTCGGGCGCACCGGAGCGCATGAGGTAAGCCAGCTGCTGGTAGATGATCTCTTCGCCGGTCACCTCTTTGATATACTCGCCGGTGATCAGACCGATGCCGCCCAGCTTCCTGTGCCCATAGGCGTCTGCCTCCCCGCGCTGGATGATCTCCCCGCCCTCCATGCGTGCGCCTTCAGAGATGGTCATCATTGCGTAGTTGCTGGGGTTGGCCGCCTTGTCTTTGAGCAGAAACTGCGCCAGCTTATCGGGATTGAAGGGTACTTCGGAGATGATGGCGCGGTCTACGCCGGAGAGATAGGCAGCAATCAACGACGTCTCCCCTGAATTGCGCCCAAACAGTTCGATGACGGCAATGCGCTCATGCGAGCCAGTGCTGGT
>DAOTYL010000130.1:0-19197 GCA_034434955.1 Anaerolineae bacterium
AACAACTCCGCAGGCCCAGCCGCTTGACAGCCACCCCCGATCTGTGATATACAACGGGGCAGATTCACCAACCGCATCACTGAACTCCGGTCGGGGTGCCCTTTGCCCCGGATGGCAGGGCTTAATGGCGAATCCGGTGAAAGTCCGGTGCTGCCCCGCAACTGTAACCGCGCCCAACAGCGCGGGAGCCAGGTCGCCCGCCCCGATCGAGTTCCCAACCTTCGTGGAGGGGGGTTTGGAACTGGGGCCGCTGGCTCCGAGCGCTCACCCCCGCGCAGCCCTTGGACTGCGCAGGGACGACTGCAGAGAAAGTTCCACACCCCCGGCGCAGGCCGGGGTTTTGATTCCCCCCACCGCGTGACAAAAGGATGCTATCGGATGAGCACACTGGCCGGTGAAGGCACAGTCAAGTTCCTGTTGGCTTCCCTGCCCATCGGTCGCCGCCTGGCGGTCATCAGCGCCGGTCTGGTCGGCCTGCTGGTGGTGGCCGTTATCATCTCGGCGGCGCACGGCGCTGCTCCCATCCCCTATGCGGATGTGGGCCGCTTGATCTTGCGTGGCTTCGGCCTGCCGATAGGCCTTGACCTGCCAGAGAGCCAGCTCACCATCGTCAATCAGGTGCGCCTGCCGCGCATTCTGGTGGGGATGCTGGCCGGTGCAGCGCTGGCCTGTGCCGGTGTGACGCTACAGGGCATCTTCCGCAATCCGCTGGCCGATCCCAGCATTATTGGCGTCAGCGTAGGCGGCTCGTTGGGCGCGGTGATCGCCATCACCGCCGGACTGACGGCGGCCGGGCTGTGGATCATGCCGCTGTTTGCCTTTACAGGGGCGATGGGCGCAGCCACGCTGGTCTACGTGCTCTCACTGGTACATGGGCAATCCCAACCGGCTACGCTCCTGTTGGCGGGTGTGGCCGTCAATGCCTTCCTCGGTGCGCTGATCTCGGCACTGCTGCTCTTCACCAACCAGTTCCCTGAGTTGCAGGCCATTCTGAGCTGGATCATCGGTGGGTTGCGCGGACGCGGCTGGGCGCACGTGGGTGCCATTGTGGTACCGGTCATTCTCACCACCGGCTTGCTGTTCGCCTTTGCCCGCGACCTCAACCTGTTGCTGCTAGGCGAGGAAACGGCGCAGGGGCTGGGCGTCAACGTACCGCGCACGCGCTTCATCCTATTGGCGCTGGCCGCGCTGGCAACCGGCTCCGCGGTGAGCATCGCCGGGCCGATCGGCTTTGTGGGGCTGGTCGTGCCGCACATGCTGCGCCTGGTGGTAGGCCCGGATCACCGCCTGCTGTTGCCCATCAGTGCGTTGGGAGGAGCGCTCTTTTTGGTGGCAACCGATACGCTGGCACGGCTGGTCATCCAGCCTGGTGAGCTGCAGGTGGGCATCATCACCAACCTGCTTGGTGCGCCGTTCTTTCTCTATCTGCTATGGCGCAACCGTAGGCTGCTTAGGACGCTATGAGGCCCACTGGGCCATATCTGAAACAAACGCAGAAAGGAGAACCACGTATCCCATGAACCGTTATCGCCTCATCGCCCTTGTTGTGTTGACGTTGACCCTGATTCTGGCAGGCTGCGCCCCCGCGACGCCCACCGAGGAAGTCGCACCCACCGAGGAACCCTTCAGCGTCTCGGTTGTGGACGGCCTGGGGAACGAGGTCGCGCTCAACGCCAAGCCACAGCGCATTGTCTCCATGACGCTGGCCAGCGATGAAATCCTGCTCGATCTGGTGGGGCCGGAGCGCCTTATCGCCGTGACCTATCTCGCCGCCGATGCGACTACCAGCAATATTGCCGAGCGGCCCGAGCTGGCGCAGATTCCCAACGTGATCCAGCCCAATCCCAGCCCGGAGCAGATCATCGCCCTGGAGCCGGATTTGGTGTTTGTGGCGACCTTCACCGATGCGACGGTCATCCAGCAGCTGCGCGACGCCGGCCTGTCGGTCTTCGCGGTGGGTTTCTTCACCTCTATTGACGCCATGCAGCAGAACATCCTCACCATCGGAGAGCTAGTGGGCGAGCCGCAGAAGGCGGCAGCAATGGTGGATGAGATGAACGCCCGCCTGCAGGCCGTTGCTGAGGCCATCGCCGGAGCTGCAGAGGAGAAGCCCAGCGTGCTCTATCTCGCCAGCGATGGCTGGGTGGCCGGATCGGGGACAACGGTGGATGACATCATCACCCACGCGGGCGGTGTAAACGCAGCAGCGGACCTTGTGGACTGGAATCAAGTCAGCGAAGAGGCCATCATCCAAATGGACCCCGACTATGTAATCCTCTCTCCCTATGTGACGGATGAGGAGTTTGCGAGCAACCCGGTCTTTGCCAACCTAAAGGCCGTGCGGCAGGGCCACGTGATGGCTATCAGCGATGCTTACATGAGCGCCGCCTCGCAGTACATCGTGCGCGGCGTGGAAGAGGTAGCGCGTTTCCTGTATCCGGAGCGTATGCCGGAGGGGTAATTCTATGACGGATCGCGGCGATGGGCGGGAGGCGCAACCTGCCGCCCCGCTCATTGAGGCACAGCAAGTCAGTGTAGCGCTGGACGGAGTGCCTATCCTTACGGATATCGCCTTTGCGCTGCGGGCTGGCGAACTGGTGGGGCTAATCGGCCCTAACGGCGCAGGCAAGACGACGCTCCTGCGGGCGCTGGGCGGGCTGGTGCGGCGCAGTGCGGGCACCATCCGCTTGTGTGGCAGGCCACTGGAAACGCTCTCCCCGCGTGAGGTGGCGCAGCTGGTGGCCTATGTGCCACAAGGCACGGCAACCGATTTTGCCTTCACTGTGCGCGAAGTGGTGCTGATGGGGCGCAGCCCACATCTAGGACGCTTCCAACTGGAGGGGGCGAAAGATCAGCAGATTGCCGAGGAGGCGATGCGCCGCCTGTGCGTAGATCATCTGGCCGAACGGCTCATCACCACGCTTTCCGGTGGGGAGCGCCAGCAAGTCTTTATCGCACGGGCACTAGCCCAGCAGCCGCGCGTGCTGCTGCTGGATGAGCCGACGGCCAACCTAGATGTGAAGCATCAGCTGGACGTGCTGGAGATGGCCGTCCGTCTTGCCAGCGAAGAGGGACTGGGCATCGTGGCAGCCATCCACGATCTCAATCTAGCCGCGCACTTCTGTCAGCGGCTGGTGCTGCTGCACCGAGGGCGCGTGCTGGCCGATGACGCCCCCGCAGCCGTGCTGACACCTGCCAACCTGCGCCGCGCCTTTGAGGTAGAAGCGCAGGTGTACCGCGATCCCTATACCGACGTACTGCGGCTCTCCCTTGTCCGCAACGGCAAGCCTGCCCACCGCAGGGAGGCCGTTGTACAGTAAGATTCATCCCTCCCCCGCCGCCTAATGCGGGGGAGGGTATACCTCGGTGACCTGCTGCCACTGGAGGAGCGTCTACAGGGTGCGGATTTCCGGATGCGCGGCAAGGAACTTCTCGCGGTTGGCGGCGCGGGCCACCTTGCCACTGCTGGTCTTGATCAACCAGCCGCGCGGCACAAGCTCCACGTAGCGCACCATCAGGTCACTGCCGGCGGCGATGGCGCGGCGTACCTCGGCGGCGATGGCGCGCGCCCGCCCATCTGTCAGCTCGCCGTCCACCTCGGCAACGACCGCCAAATCCTCTGTACCACGCTCCGGGCTGGGGATGCCGAACGCCGCCACCCGACCGGCGTGGATGCCTTCCACCGTATCCACCAGCGCTTCTATGTCGCGTGGATAGATGTTGCGCCCGCCGATGATGATAAGGTCCTTTTTGCGGCCCAACACGTAAACCTCACCCCCGGCCAGATAGCCCATGTCACCCGTCAGATACCATCCTTCGTGAAAGGCCTCGGCGGTGGCATCAGGACGGCGATAGTACTCGGTGAGCATGTGCGAGGTGCGCACCGCCAGCTCGCCCACGTGACGGTCAGGCAGCGGGCGGCGTTGCTCATCTAACACGCAGATCGCCACGCCCTCAATTGCCCGACCCGAGGAAAGCACACGCTGCACACCCTGCACGCCTTCGCCGTCGGCAGGACGGGCATGGCGCTCGCGGTGCAGTGCTTCCCGATCCACCCGGTCCACGTGCGCGGGAACGCCGATCGGACTCTGCGTCACGGCGAAAACCGTTTCGGCCATGGCGTAGCAGGTGGCCAGCATCTCCATCCGCACGCCATAGGGCGCAAAGCGTTCGGCAAACATCTCGTGGCTGGCGATATAAACCGGCTCCGAACAGTTGATGAAGGCACGCATGCTGCTGAGGTCAACGCCGCTCAAGTCCTCCTCGCGGATTTTCTGCGCACAGAAGTTGTAAGCGAAATTGGGCAGCCAGCACAGCGTCCCTTTGTGGGCGCTGATGGTCTGCATCAGCATATGCGGCGCCCGCACCCAGTCCAGGGGGGACATAAGCACCAACCGCGCCCCGCCCAGCAGGGGCATGAGGAAACCGGCGATGAGGCCCATATCGTGGTAAAGAGGCAGCCAGCTCACTACCACATCCTGCGGGGAGAAACCGATGGCCCGCCCGTAGCGCTCCAGCTGCTCGAAAATGGCGCGGTGGGCCAGCGCCACGCCCTTCTGAAGCCCCGTCGTGCCAGAAGAGTGCTGAAGCAGGGCGATGTCATCCTCCTCAAAAGAGCCGTCCAATTCCAGCGCATGCTCGGCCCGCAGGAGGTCGTCGGCATGTACGGCGATTACCTGCGGCAAGTCGTCAGCCCGATCCTCCGGCAGCAGGGCGCAGACCTCATGATACAGGTCTGGCTCGGTGAGCAGCGCCTTGGGATGCGAGAGAGCGATGAGCGCCGCCATCGCCGCACGGTAGCGGTCAGGGTGCAATTTCTCGGTCTGGAAAGGCATAATGGAAGGGATAGCGCGGACAAGTGCCGCACCGAAGAAACTGGCCGTAAGCGGCAGCGCATCGCGCTGTACCATGATGACTAGATCGTGCGGCCCTACGCCTGCTGCGCCCAACATCAGTGCCACCTGCCGAGCAGCACGGAAGAACTGCGCCCGCGTGAGCACCACATCGGGGCGGCTGGGGTAGATCAGGCGCAGGGACTCACGGTCAGGGGCGTCGACGGCAAGGCGGTGGAGTTGTTCGGGCAAGGTGCGGCTCATTCGTAGGGTGTCCTCGGTTGAGATCAAGGGTTAGCAGGCGGCAATCCCATGCCCGCCCGCCAGATGGCATCCAGCACCTGCAGACCGGTCAGGTTGCGCACTGGCCACGCTGCCGTGAGCGGCTGATCGAAGTAATTGGGGGCATAGGTGAGATGACGGAAGCCGTTTTCGTCCGGTAAGGGTTCCACACCGCCGCCGGGCAGTGCCTGCACGGCCCGCCAGAAGTTCCATAACGGGATATCGTACTCATAGGCCAGTTTAGCCAGCACGGCGTTAAGGTCGCGGCTGTGCTCGTGGTTGTCGGCAGCCGTCACCAGCACAGGCACCACACCTTGTTCAATAGCATACTCAACGATCTGGCGCACGTAAGTTTCATAAGTGGTGATAGGGCGGTCGTAAAACCACGTCTCCATACTAATGAGGAGGATGGTGGGGTTGCTGCGACGTATCTCGCACTCCAGTGGCGACTCGCGCACGTCACACAGATCGGGATCGGAATGCAACGGCGAGAGCACACTGGCGGCGTTCATGCCGCGCTTGGCAGCCACACGCGGACGGGAGAACGAGGGCAGGAAGTTGTCAATCGTCTCTTGCAGGTAGGCGTAGTCGGGACCAAGGCGGTAGCGGGCGGGGTTATCAAACCCGGCCAGATAGCCGTCAATGCGCACCTCGCCAACGTACCACTCCAGTTCGCTCTCGCACTCGCCCAGCACGGCAAAGGAATGCGGGTCGCGGCCCATCGCCAGCCCACGCCGATAGATATCAATTGCCGTCTGGCTGACGGTCGGGATCACCGGCCAGTCCTGCCAGTGGAGCGGCGCTTCGGTGGGCGCGATGATCGTGGGCGTCTCCGTCGAGGTAGGCAGCGTGGGCGGCGGCGGGAGCGTCGGCGCGGTTGTGGGCGGCTCGATGGATGGCGTATTCGGCGGCATGGTCGGCTGCGGCGTGGGCTCCCCCATCGCCGCCGGAGTAGCGGCGCAGGCCGTTAAGATCAACACGACAACGAAAGCAACCACAGGCAGTACTCGCTTCATGGGCATCGGATTGTCCCACCCCCTCAGACGTGGAGTTTATATATCAGCGATCCCGATCTTGCAACAGAAGTCGCCGTGGTACAGGTGCACAAACCCGCACGTCTCCGTTAAGCCGTGCAATCCCTCCCCGGATGCGCTATACTGGCCCTCGCTATGAGAACCTCTCTCCACCATGTGCTTCTCGTCTGCATAGTGAGCGCCACCGCATCGCTGGCCTGCCTGACCGGAGCGCCGGCCTCTGCTCCCACGCCCGCCGTGTCCTTCGCCACAGTTACCCCGGGCGGGCGCATCTCGGTATCGCTGCTGGAGCCTGCGCCATCAGGCGGCATCGACATGACAACGCAGGGCACGCCGATCGGGCCGGTGGGCACGGCTACGGCCGACGCCGCAACAGCCATTGCCCAGACAGCAGTGGCCCTTACTGCCGGGCCGACGTACCCCGGCTTGTTCACCAGACCGGCACTATGCCCTCTACCCGGCACGCCTATCCTGCCTGAGGAGGCACCGCCTTTCAACCGCTACGCGGAGACAGTGGCCCAGTACCTTTCGGCGGGCGGAGCAACGACCGTGTTAGAGGCGCGTCTGCGCAGCTGGGGCGCCATTGTGGACTACGGCGGGCTGGTGCTGACAGATCGCGATTTCACAGGCGATGGTGTGCCAGAGGTACTGATGGTAGCGCTCGACCCGCAACGGGCGGCTTTCCCTTACCCGGGCGAGCTATTCATCTTCGGCTGCGATGAGGGCGCCTACCGCCTACTGTATCAAAGTGGCTCCGCAAACGCCCGCAGCGCACCGCTCCTGTATCGGGCTGATGACATCAACGGCGACTATCTCAACGAGCTGGTGTATGCCACGCAGGACTGCTCCGGCACGTTATGCGTGACGGAGGTAGAGATCATCGCCTGGAACCTGACATTGGGCGTCTTTGGACGGCTGCTTGGGGAAGAGGTGCGTGCGCCGCTCGCTGATGTACAGGTGACGGACCTTGAAGGAGACGGTCGGTGGGAGGTCATCGTCACCAGCGGCACGGTGGAGGCCCCCGATGCGGGGCCGCAGCGTGTTTTTACCACCACGCTGCGCTGGGATGGCACTCAGTATACCATCGCCTCTGTCGAGGCCTCTCCCTCGCCCTACCGTATCCACGTCATCCACGATGCCGACAACGCCTTCCGTGCGGGCGACTACGCAGGGGCGATTGACCTCTACCGACGCGCCGTGCGCGATGAAGCCCTGCTGAGCTGGCTGTACCCCGACGAGGCGCAGCATCTTACGGCCTATGCTCGCTACCGCATTATGTTGGCGCGTGTGGCACAAGGCGATGTGGCAGCAGCGCAGCGCGTCCGCGACGATCTGGTGGAAGAGTACGCGGCCTCGCCGGGGGCACCCGGCTACCACTTCGCCGAGATGGCGCGGCTCTTTTGGCACGATTTTGCCATCAACCGCGATATAGGGAGCGCCTGCCGTCTGGTGATAGGCTATGCGCGCGCTTTGCCCGCTTCCTACGAAGTGCTGAATAGCTTTGGCAGCGCCAACCTCACCTACACGCCTGAAGACCTCTGCCCACTTGGTGGCTGACGCCGACCCCGTTCCTCTGTCCTACGCTGAGGGAAGGCGAGAGCGTCTATAGGGCGTGCAAGACAGGGAGCGGTGGGGTTCTCGCCTCCGACCACTCAGCAGGATATACTCACATTTGTTCCGTTCAACACAAATTGAACGTATAAACCCCTGTTAGGAGAGGTTCATCTATGCAATCCACCGGTACCAGAACACGCCAAGAGCGGCTGACGCTCGCCGAACTGTGGGCTAACTGGAAAGAGGTCATCCTTAGCTGCAACCTGCGAGAAGGCAGGGTCATGGACTTTGTCTCCAAGTGGCTGATCCTGACCCGCGCCTGCGTCTTCTCCATGACGCTCACTTCAGGCATCATCGGCGGCCTGTTGGCGGCGCGTCACCCTAATTTCAACCCGTTGTACTTCGTGCTGGCAATGGTGGGGCTGGCGATCGCCCACGCTTCCAACAACCTGATCAACGACTATTTTGATGAGGCTGTCGGCCTTGATTCGTCGGAGGGGTATGCACGCGCGCAGTACGCTCCTCATCCCATCCTCTCCGGCTTGGTCAGCAAGGCACAGGTGCGCAATGCTATCCTGCTCCTCAACCTGATCGATCTGGGGATCATGATCTACCTAACGGCCATGCGCGGCCCGCTGGTGATCGGCTTTGCGTTGGCGGGGCTGTTCATCAGCTTCTTCTACACCGCGCCGCCGCTGCGCCTCAAGCGCATTGGATTAGGTGAGCTGGGTGTGCTGCTGGTATGGGGGCCGCTCATGATCGGCGGGACATACTACGTGACGGCAGGTGAGCTGCCTCTGTGGGTGATCGTGGCTTCGCTGCCCTATGCATTGCTCGTCACCACCGTGCTGATCGGCAAGCACATTGACAAGATCGCGCAGGACAAGCCCAGGGGCATCCATACCTTGCCGGTGATCCTGGGGGAGAAGGCCGCTTTACGCCTCAACGAGGCACTGTTCCTCATCTTCTACGTGGTGGTTTTCGCGCTGATCGCCACCAGCTCGCTGAGCGTCTGGCTGGTGCTGACGCTGCTCTCGGTGCCCATGCTGATCGAGACGCTCAAACTGTATGAGACACCTAAGCCTGCCAAGCCGCCGGAGAATTATCCGGTGTGGCCGCTGTGGTTCGTCTCCATCGCCTTCCGCTTTACCCGACTGGCAGGGGGGACATTTATCCTCGCCGTGCTGCTCAACGCCTTCCTGCCACTCACACTGGCCGATGTGTTGAGGTGGCTGGGGATCGGCTAGCCGCCTAGCAAGCCTCACCCTCTGGCAATTTACGGTCGCCAGGGGGTGAGGCTATTTCGTGCATCCTTTCTCCCGTTGGCACACAGCACGCTATTGCGCTTAATGTTATAATCGCAGTAGCGTCCATGCTGCGGGAGTAGGCACCTTGTTTGAGCAGATATTAGACCTCGTTGGTCAGCCGCCGGGGAGCCTGGTCTATCACTTCATCATCCTCTTTGCGGTTGAGGCTGCCTTTGCCATTGGCATCGGCCAGTGGATGCGCGAACGCGACGCCAGCACCCTACGCCTGACCATTGCCATCTTCGGCGCTCTGCTGGCCCGCGTGACGGTGCTGATCGCCTCGCTCGCTGCTTGGCAGGGGTATCTGCCGCGCAACCTGCTTGTGCCGCCCCTTGAGCGGGCAGCAGACACCATCACCCTGCTGGCGTTGGCATGGGGCTTCATCACCATGGACGATCCGCCCATGCTGCGCCGCAACTTCGTGCCGGATGTGTTCGCAGCGGTGGGTGCGGGGATCGTAGCCATCAGCTTCGGCGGCACATACTATTATTGGGTGTACGGGGCAGCCAGCGGTGAGCTTTTCAACGGCCTGTGGCTGGATATCGCCTGGAGCATTGGGCAGATCATGCTGGCCCTCGTCGGCCTGATCGGGATGCTGGCGCGTCTGCGCTACGTGTACGATCCTTTCATCAAAGGCCTCATGCTGATCCTACTGGGTGCGGCGGCAGGGACACACCTCGCCCGCCCGGCACTGGGCGATGTGCCCGCAGCCATGCGCGTTGGGCAACTGGTGGCGATGCCTATGCTGGCGGCGGTGGCCTATCGGCATGTGGTGGAGCAACTGCTGCACTGGGACACCTTTGAGCCAAGCCGCCCCGCCGAGGCCCCTCAAGCCGCACCCTCGCCTGCCGAACCGGCAGCCGCCGAACCGCCTGCTGGCGCATTGGACGAGACCGTCCGCGCCCCTCAACCCCCTCGGTTGACACCGCTCTCTACCTTGCCGCCGCTAACCGACATCGTAGAGGCGGTCGGGGGGCTACTTGGCACGCTGGAGCCTGATAAGATTGTGCTTGAAGCGCCGCGTGCGGTTGCTACTGCCTTGCGGGCAGATGTTTGCGTGCTGGCCCTTGTGGATGAGGACGTTCAGGTAGCCGAGATCGTGGGCGCCTATGACAACATCGCCCAGACGGCGCTCCCCCAGGCCCTGCTCAACCTAGCCGACCATCCAACCATTGTCAACGCGCTGGGGCGCCTGCGCCAGATGCGCCTGACCACCCAGCGCAACCTGCGCGAACTGCGCGATCTGTACGACAAGCTGGAGATCACGCACAACGGCCCAGCCTACATCCAACCGCTGGTCAACGGCGAGGAGCGCGTGGGGGTGCTCATCGTCGCTTCCCCCTATTCCGAACGCCAGCTCAGCGATGAAGAGCGCAACCTGCTTGACCGACTGGGGCCACTGGTCACGGCGGCCCTGCTCAACGCCGAGGCCTATCACGGTGCCGTTATGGAGAGCAAGGAGGCCTCCCAGCAGGAAGCCGTACGCGCCGCCACACTTGCGGATGAGCTGACCGCGCGCACCGCTGAACTCCACGCCGCCCAACGCCAGATCGACGAGATGAAGGCCTATATCCGCGATCTGCACCGCCAGCTAGAAGATGTACCCCGCCAGCAGGAAGTTGCCCGCGAGCAAATCGAAAAATTGGCCGCCGAGATCAACCGCCTGCGTGCGGAGGCGGAGCGAGCGGGAGCGCTCCAGGAGGAAGTCGAGCGGCTGCGCACACAGCTCAAAGCCCAGGAAGCCGCTCTGACCGGCACCCCCGACCGCATCGCATTGGAGCGCCAGATCGAGGAAGCACGCCTCGCTGCTCAGGGGGAGATTGTGGCATTGCGGGCGCGTCTGGCGCAGGCCCTCGTCACCCAGCAAGAGGTGACGTTCCTGCAGGAGCAACTGGCAGCCAAGGCGCGTGAAGCCATCCAATACCAGACACGTGTGACAGAACTGCAAGCTGTAGTGGATGCATTGCGCGAGCAGCTGGGCAGTGGGCTGTCCAGTATGCGCCAGCTTGAGGCGCTTCAAGCGCGTATCGCCGCTCAGGCGGCTGAGATCGCCCGTCTGCAGGCTGAATTGGCCGAGGCGCGTGCTGCGGCCAACCTGAGCGACGAGGCCATCCACGCCCAGCAGGAAATGGACCGCCATGACCGCGAAGCGATGGCGCAGCTGGAGACCCATCTGGCCGAGCGTGCCGCGCTGGCCGACGAACTGGAGAAGCGCCTTGCCGAAAAGACGCAGGCAGTGGCAGCACTGACGGCCCAGATGGCCGAAGTCAACGCTTCGCTGCGCAACCTTGAGGAACAGCTCAGCCATAAAACTGCCGAGGTCGCCGCCCTGCAGGAGAGCCTCGCTCAAGTGCGCGCCGAGGCGCAGGAGCGTATCGCGGCGCTGGAGGCCGAACTAGAGAGCGGCCGAGGCGACGCTGCAGCCATAGATCGAGCGCGTATGCAGGCTATGGAGGCTGAGCTAGCCGAGAAAACAGCCGCCATTGAGGCGCTTCAGGCGCAACTCCAACGCACCAGCGAGGCAATGGCCGGGCTTGGCGAGCAAATCAGCGCTGCCAATCAGGCTGTAGATGCTGCTCTCATCGGCGCGGGGCAGGTTAATTCTCACGATGAGGTGATCGCTTCCATCGCTCAAGAATTGCGCACGCCGATGAGTTCCATCATGGGGTACACCGACCTACTGCTACGCGAATCGGTGGGCATTTTAGGGCCGCTACAGCGCAAGTTCCTGCAGCGCGTCAAGTCCAACACCGAGCGCATGGGGGCGCTGTTGGATGACCTGATCCGCATCACCACGCTGGATACAGGCCGCTTGCAGCTTGAGACGGAGAAGGTCGACGTGCTCTATACGCTGGAAGAAGTGGTGATGAGCGTCGCCAACCAATATAGCGAAAAAGGGCTGACGCTGCGCCTGGCGCTGCCGGAAGCCCTGCCGCCTATCAGCGCCGACCGCGAAGCGCTAGTTGAGATCATGGAGCACCTGCTCTCCAATGCGGCGCTGGCCTCGCCCGTCGAGGGCGAGGTGATGGTGGTCGTCGAGGCTCGGGAGGACAGCGTCCTCGGTCACAACGGCCATGAGGTGCGTGTGCCCTGCCTGTACTTCTCCGTGTGCGACTCCGGCGTGGGGGTTGCCCCTGAGGACTATGAGCGCGTCTTCATGCGCAAATACCGCGCCGATAACCCCCTCATCGAGGGGCTGGGCGATACCGGTGTGGGCCTCTCGCTGACCAAGGCGCTGGTCACCGCGCACGGTGGGCGCATCTGGCTGGAGAGCGAGAGGGGTGTCGGGACGACGTTCCACGTGCTGCTGCCCATTGAGGCCATCCGGCAAGGAGAGGAGCAGTGAGACCCAGCCGAACGCAGCAGGCCCTTGCCGCGCTGGCCGTCCTCTTCGTTGTGGCTGTGACAGTCCTCGGTGGCGTGTTCCTCACCTTGAGCGACAACCCAGCCGAACCGATCGCCGAACAACCCACCACCCCCTATCGCCCTCCTATGCTCACAGCAACGGATACGCCGTCCCCTGCGCCGAGCGAGACGCCAGCCCCCATCCTAACGCCTACCCCCGCGCCGCCAATAACGACCTCTCCACCAACGATATGGCCGACAGCAACGTTTTCCCCCACCCCCTGCCAGATCGCAAGCGGCTGGGTAGCCTATACCGTGCAGCCCGGCGATACGCTCTTCACGGTGGGGCTGCGTTACAACATCACCACCGATGCACTGCGGGTGGGGAACTGCCTAAACAGCGATACGCTTTTTGCCGGTCAGGTGATCTACGTACCGCCTCTGCCGCCCGCCTCTCCGGTCCCCTCCTCGCCTCCCACATCCGCCATCCCCACCGCTACGCCACCGCTGGGCTATGATGGCATCTGCACCGATGAGCGTTCCATTATCACCAGCCCATCGGTTGGAGCCACATTGAGCGGAGTGGTACAATTTTATGGCACGGCCACGCACCCCGATTTCCAGTTCTACAAGCTCGAGATCCGGCAGGAGGGGGCCAGCACCTCGGCGGACTTCATCACCTTTGTCACGAATTACCAGCCGGTGGTCGGGGGCCTGTTGGGCGAGCTGAACACCCTTGCCTTCAGCGATGGGGAGTACTGGATACGGCTTGTGGTGGTAGATCACACGGGCAATTATCCGGAGCGCTGCTCAATCCTCTATAGGATTGACAATTAGCGCCCTATGCATTCTCTCCTAAAAGCGATGAGCATCGCATCCGATCGCATCCAGCACATCCTTGATACCTTGCCGCCGCGCCCTGGTGTCTACCTAATGAAAGACGCGCAGGGCAAGGTGATCTACGTGGGCAAGGCCGTCAACCTGCGCAGCCGCGTGCGCTCCTACTTTCAGCCCAGCACGGTGCGCAATCGGCTGGACAAGGCAGCACGCATGGTGCGCCACGTGGCGGATATCGAGATCATTGTGGTGGATTCAGAGATCGAGGCGCTGCTCACTGAGATCAACCTGATCAAGGCGCACCAGCCGCGTTTCAACGTGCGCCTCAAGGACGACAAGCGCTATCCCTATATCAAGGTGCACTGGGGCGATCCCTTCCCCAAAGTGACGGTGACGCGGCGCATGATCAACGACGGCTCGCGCTATTTTGGCCCCTACACCAGCGTCGCCGCCGTCCACCAAACATTGGATGTGTTGCGCCGAGCCTTCCCTTATCTCACCTGCGACCGTGAGATCACAGGGCGCGATGAGCGTGCTTGCCTGTACTACGACATCAAGCTGTGCAATGCACCTTGCATCGGCGCCGTGAGCCAAAGCGAGTACCGCGAGACGATCCACAACCTGATGGAGTTCCTGCAGGGACGCTCAGATGAAATCATCCAGCGGCTCAGGGAGCAGATGTGGCAGGCCTCGGAGGCTCTGCAGTTTGAGAAAGCCGCCCGCCTGCGCGATCAGATAGAGGCGATGGAGCAGATCGTCCAGCGGCAGAAGGTGGTCTCATCCTCCACCGTCAATCAGGATGTGATCGCCTTTGCCCGCGAGAACGGCGACGCCGCCGTGCAGATTTTCTTCATCCGCTCCGGCAAGATCGTTGGGCGTGAGCACTACGTGCTGGAAGGCGCCGCTGCTGACGAGGACCCCGCCGAGATCATGGGCAACTTCCTCAAGCAGTTCTACGACAAAGCCGCCGAGGTCCCGCCAGAGGTGCTGCTGCCGCACGAGATCGAAGAGGCGCAGGTCATCGAGCACTGGCTGGCCAGCAAGCGCGGCAATAAAGTCGTGCTGCGTGTCCCGCGGCGGGGGCAGAAAAAGGAACTGGTGGACCTAGTGGCGCAGAACGCCGCCGAGACGCTGGCCATGCTGCGTGCGCAGTGGCAGGCCGATACGACCCGCCAGGAGGTGGCGCTGCGCGAGATTCAGGAGGCGTTGGGGCTGCCTGCTCCCCCCGCCCGCATTGAGTGCTACGACGTGAGCAACACACAGGGCACGGCCATCTCTGCCAGCCGCGTGGTGTTTGTGCAGGGTGTGCCGCGCAAAAGCGAATACCGCAAGTTCAACATCCGCACCGTCAGCGGTCACGCCGACGACTATGCCTCCATGCGCGAGGCACTGGAGCGGCGCTTCCGCCGCTGGCAGGAGAGCCAAACCGAGCAACCTGCCCCTGGCCAGAAAAAGGACCCCACTTGGAGCCTGCTACCCGATCTGCTCATCGTGGACGGTGGGAGGGGGCAGTTAGGCGTGGCCGTTGAGGTGCTGGAGCAGTACGGCCTGCTGGGGCAGGTAGCAGTCGTGGGGCTGGCCAAGCAGCACGAGGAGCTGTTCATACCGGGGCGCAGCCGCCCCATCTTGCTCCCGCGTCGCTCACAGGGCCTCTATCTCTTGCAGCGCATCCGCGACGAAGCGCATCGCTTTGCCGTCACCCACCAGCGCCAACGGCGCGTCCGGATGGGCATCGCCAGCCAATTGGATGCCATCCCAGGCGTCGGCCCGGCGCGGCGCAAGGCGCTGCTGGCACGCTTCGGCTCGCTGGAGGCCATTCGCAACGCCAGCGTGGAGGAGATCGCCAGCGTGCCGGGCATTGGCCCGCAGCTGGCGGCGACGATCAAGAGCGAACTGTAGCCCATCCCCGCTCCCTTGCGATGTGCCCTCCACCCATTTTGCGGTTACAATGAGGGGCATGGTTAAATTGGTGATTCTCTTCCGCACGGGCAAGCAGCCGGTTGCGTTCTACAATCAATACAATGCGTTCCTCATGAAGCTGGAAGAGCTGCCGGGGCTGCGCCGCAAAGCCGTCAGCAACGTATTTGGGGCACTAGGCGGCCTGATGCCCTACAGCCACATCGTTGAGGTGACCTTTGACAGCCGCGAGGCTCTGCGGGCAGCACTCACTTCGCCGGCGGGCGTGGAGGCCGGCCAGCTTCTGCTGCGCTTCGCTGGAGCGGATGCCATCGCCCTGTATGTGGACACCATGGAGGCAGTCTTCGGCGAGGAGCCGCCTTCATCAACCACCTGATTTCTGTCTGGGACCATGATCCGCCTGCACGCCGCATGGGAGCACATCACACGAACTGTCTGGGGGCGGGCGCTGGCAGCAGCGATCGTCTCGGCTTGTCTCACGCTCACCGCTGCCCATCCGGCGATGTTCGGCGCATTGCCCAAATCCGATGACGGCCTCATGCACCTCTATCGGCTGGTGGCGTTGGATTACTCCGTACGTCACGGCGACCTCTGGCCGCGCTACTCGCCGGGCATGGCCTTCGGCTACGGCATACCGACCTTCAACTACTACTCGCCCCTCTCCCTCTACCCCATGGAGGCGCTACACCTGGCCCTCGGCTTGCGGCCTGTGGATGCCTTCTTATGGGGTGTGATGCTCTACCTTTTCCTCGGCACGCTGGGGGCCTACCTACTGGGCGCAGCGTGGGGCGGGCCGCTGGTGGGCTTGGGTGCGGCCACAGCCTATGCTTATGCTCCTTACACCCTCATCAATTGGACGCAGCGGGGGGCCATCGCCGAGCTGTTGGCGTTGGCGCTGCTGGCCTGGGCCATGTGGGCCTTCCGGCGGCTGAGCCTCTACGGGCGGCGGCGCGATTTTGCCCTCGCTGTGGGGTGCTTCACGCTGCTCATCCTCACCCACAACATCACAGCGCTGATCGGTGCAGCGCTGTTGGCCGCCTACAGCGCACTGTTGTGGTGGGTCAGTCCCCAACCCCCCCGTGCCTTCATCTGGCTGGGGTTGGCACTGCTGTTCCCGCTGGCGCTGGCGGCCGTCTACTGGATGCCTGCCCTTTTTGAACTGGACTACGTCCAAATCTGGCGTGCCGCTGTCGGCGTCGAGACCCTCAGCGCCGGCGGCGCTTTTCAGACCCTTGGACAACTCCTAGCATGGCCGCACACCGCTGACATCACCCAGCTACGGGTGTTGAGCGCCCGCCCGCTGGGATGGCCGCAACTGGCGCTGGGGATGCTCGGCGCTATCCTCATCATGCGGAACAAAACGGCGGAGCACCGTCCCCTGTACCACTGGCTGGCCTTTGCCGCGCCGTTGTCGGCACTGCTCACCCTCATGCAGATGCCTTTCTCCGCAGCGGTGTGGCGTAGCGTACCCCTGTTGACCTTTGTGCAGTTCCCTTGGCGGCTGATGGGGCCATTGAGCTTGCTGTTGAGCGTGCCGGCGGGAGCAGGCATAGCGCTGGCAGCGCAGCACATTCGGCGCCCCCTTTGGCGTGTCGCATGGGTAGGGCTGGCGTTGCTGTCCATGATCGTCCTTGCCATCCCCTGGCTTTACAGCGCCTATGTGCCCGATGCGCCGACGGCCTCCATCGTTGAGGTGCAGAACTTCGAGCGGCGCACTAGCTTCATCGGCGGGACGGCTGCTGGTGAATATCTCCCGCGCTGGGTTGCTGTGATGCCCGATCCCGACCGCTTGCTGGGCCTGTACGCACAATCGGACGTGATCCCCCGCTTGCAGCCCTCCCCCGACGTAACCATTGAGCACATGGCTTGGGGCATGAAGAGTGCCACTCTCTCTCTGCGGGTGCGGCGTGATACGCGGCTGGTCTTTGACTGGCTGTACTTCCCGGGCTGGTGGGCCGAACTAGATGGGGAACGTGTGGCGGTGACACCCACCGAGCCTAACGGCTTCGTCAGCGTGGCAGTTCCGGCGGGCAAGCATCGCCTGCGCCTGGGCTTCGGCCTTACGCCGCTGCGCCGTGCGGCGATGTGGGTGAGTATCGCCGCTCTGATGGTGCTTGGTGCAGCACTGGCTTATCCGCGCATGTGGGGCAGCGTGCAGAACAAGGCGGGCAGCAGACTCGCGCAGCGGTGGCGCGAGGCAGGACTGTCTTTCGTCACTGCGCTGATGGCCGCACTGCTGGCCTTCGGGGGCAAGGTGCTGGTGTTCGACCGCCTAGATACCCCCATTCGGCGGGAGCGCTTTGCGCACGGCGTGGAAACAGGCCTGCAGACGCCGGTGCTGGCGACCATCGGCGGGAAAGTGAGGCTGCTGGGATACGACCTGCCGCGTGCGCAGGTTGTCTCGGGTGGTAAACTGCCCATCACCCTCTATTGGGCGCCCGCCGACGGCACGATCGGCGAGGACCTTGCCAGCGTGTTGGTACTGCGCGATGGCGAGGGGAACGTAGTGCAACAAACGCTGGAATATTACCCTGCCGGTGTGCCCACCAGCACGTGGCTGCCCGGCTTCTATGTGCAGGAGGCGCTCACTCTAGAGATACCGCTCGGCACGCCACCCGGCAGCTACATGCTGCAGGCCGGGATGTACTCCGAAGTCGCCGGGCGCAACCTGGATGTGCTTAACGTGGACGGCAGTCCAGTGGGCGTGCTGGCCGATCTGGCAGTTGTGCAGGTGACCCGCCCCCCGCGACCTGCACCGCTGGCCCGCCTGCCCATTGGAGAACCACTCAACGCCCGCCTCAACCGTGCGTTGACGCTGGTAGACATCCTGCCCCTGCCCACCGAAGCCGAAGTGGGGCAGGAGATCGCCGTTGTGTGGTATTGGCGGGCAGCAGCCCGTCCTGATGTGGACTACAGTGCCCGCTTGCTGTGGCTGGATGAGGAGGGTGAGATCGCCGCGAGCACGCCGCCGGTAGTGCTGACCGTCGGCTACCCCACCGACCAATGGCGGCGGCGCGACCTATGGCGCGGATTACATATGCTCTATGTCCCCGGCAAGCTCGAGGCGGGCACTTACAAAGTGGCCGTGCAGTTGGTTACCCCTTCCGGTGAGGCGGACGGCGAGCGCGTCCTCATCGGCGAGATGACGGTCCATACGCCGCCACGCCACTACGAGACGCCGCAGATGGATGTCATCGCTGAAGTTGGCTGGGAGAACGGTATCACCCTGCTGGGCTATGACCTCTCTCAACAGCGCCTGCATGCCGGCGATGGCCTCACCATCACGCTCTACTGGCAAGCACAGGATGAGGTTTCCACCAGCCTGACAGCCTTTGTACACCTAATCAACAGCGAGGGGCGCATCGTTGCCCAGCGTGACCAGATACCGGCAGGAGGCACGCGCCCTACATCGGGTTGGGCACCGGCGGAGGTGATCAGCGACGGCTACGGCATCCTCATCCCCGAGGAGATAGCGCCTGGGGAATATCGCTTGCGTGTGGGTTGGTATCAGGCAGCCAGCGGCGAGCGGGTGCGCCTCGCCGACGGCAGCGATCATTGGCTGCTGCCGCAGGTGATCGTCATTGTGAAGGAGTAGCAGGTAAGCGCCACAGACGGATGAGACCATCGCCCCCGGCCGAGAGCAGTATGCCACCGTCGGCACTCCATGCCAACGCCCGTAGGCCCCCCGATCCATGCTCACCGATCCATGCTGCGGTCTGCGTGCCCAACACCACATCCCACAGGCGCAGCGTGCCATCGGCCTCGCCGGAGGCAAGCAAGGTGGCATGTGGGTTGAAGGCCAACGCCAGCACAGTATTGGGGGTGCTCATCACGCGCAGCACGTGGGCTGTGAAGAGGTCGTAAAGCTTGATCGCCCCGTCCTCACCGCCGGAGGCCAGCAGCAGGCTATCGGCACTGATAGCCAACGCACGCACGGCAGCCTCATGGCCGACCCAGCCGTTGTAGAGCGCCTCGCCGCTGATCGCGTCCCAATAGCGGATGCGCCCCTCCTCGCCAGCGGTGACCAGCATTGCCCCGTCGTGCGTGTAGGCCAGTGCCCACACAGCGGATCGCAGGTCAAGGGCGGCC
>DAOTYL010000131.1:0-3815 GCA_034434955.1 Anaerolineae bacterium
AATTTGCTCCACCGTCACCCCATAGCGCAGGGCAATGCGGTAAAGCGTCTCGCCGGGCTGCACGACATGCGTGCGCTGCTGAGCCAGCGCCGCAGTCGCGCCGACCAGCGCAACCAACAAGACAACGATCGCAACCCATACACGGCGTCCCTGCATTGTAGACGCTCCTTGACCGGCAATCTTCTAGAAGACCTTGATCTGTCCGGTCATCATACCCGCAGTGCGGCAGAGAGGCAAACCTCCTTCTGGATGGAGTAGCGGGTGAGGGGCGGTGTGGCTATAGTCAAACACATGCGCATCCGTATGGCAGCAGGAGCAACGATTTGCGCCGTGCTGCTGGCAGCCTGCGCCGGTTCTCCGGCGCTCCCTCCAGCAGCTGATGACCCGCCGTCTACACTAACGGCCCCGCCCTCTCCCATCGCCGCGCTCAGGATGACCAGTACGCCCTCGCCATCTGTCACCCCAACCGAAATGCCCCTCTCTGTATTCGTACTCCCCACCCACACCCCTTATCCTAACGCTTCACACTTCTCGCTGGGGCAATCGGTGCAAGGGCGCCCCATTTGGGCCTGGCAGTTTGGCGACGGCCCCTATCACATTGTGCTAGTGGGCGGCATTCACGGCGGCTATGAGGCCAACAGCACCTTGCTGACCAGGCAACTGATCGGTCACTTTCTCGCCAACCCTGCGGACGTGTTGCCCGGCATCCAACTGGTGATCATCCCCGCTGCCAATCCAGATGGATTAGCACGGGGAGACGATCTGGAAGGGCGCTCCAACGCCAACGGCGTTGACCTGAACCGCAACTGGGGGTGCGGCTGGTCAGAAGAGGCGTATCTGCGCGATATGCCGGTTGATCCCGGACCCTATCCTTTCTCGGAGCCAGAAACCCGCGCACTGCGGGCCTATTTCATCGCCAAGCCGCCAGATGCTGTGATCTTCTACCACAGCGTCCTGGGAGCAGTATTCACAGGGGAATGCGGCGACGAGCATCCACCAGCCCGTTGGCTGGGCGAATTGATCGCTGAGGCTACAGGCTACCCCTACAAGCACTTTACTTACTACGATGTGACCGGCGACGCCACGAACTGGCTGGCCGAGCGCAGCATTCCGGCATTGACAGTGGAGCTTTCCACACGCACCGAGACGGAGTTCCAGCGCAATTGGAAGGGGATCATGGCCCTGCAGTGCCACTTCGTACTGGGTGAAGCGCACATCCCAGCGCTCGATAAGGCAGTGCACCAACGATGTGCGAATCTACTAGGCGGCTCATAGCAGCATTCAAGGTGAATGGCTACAATTGCGTGGCGGTCGCTACAAGCCAAAAAGTGGCCGCCCTGCGTCTTAATCAACAATGGGAGAGCAGCTGTGCGCGTTTTAATCACCGGCGGAGCGGGTTTTCTAGGCTCCCATTTGTGCGATCGGTTCCTGAGCGAGGGCCATACTGTGATCGCAATGGATAACCTGATCACGGGCAGCACGCGCAACATAGAGCATCTAGCCGGACACGAGCGCTTTCTGTTCATCAAGCACGATGTAACCAACTACATCTACATTGAAGGGGCGCTAGATGCTGTGCTGCACTTCGCTTCCCCGGCTAGCCCCATCGATTATCTGACCTATCCTATCCAGACGTTAAAGGTCGGAGCATTGGGTACCCATAAAACGCTGGGATTGGCCAAGGCCAAAGGAGCACGTTACTTGCTGGCCTCCACCTCCGAGGTATACGGCGATCCGAAGGTGCACCCCCAGCCAGAAAGCTACTGGGGTCACGTGAATCCCATCGGGCCGCGCGGTGTGTACGACGAAGCCAAGCGCTTTGCCGAAGCCATGACAATGGCTTACCACCGCTATCACAGCATGGACACGCGTATTGTGCGCATTTTCAACACCTATGGGCCGCGCATGAGGTTGGACGATGGCCGTGTGGTGCCCAACTTTATCGGGCAGGCCCTGCGCGGTGAACCGCTGACCATCTACGGGGACGGTACACAGACGCGCAGTTTCTGTTATGTGGATGACCTGATTGAGGGTATCTACCGTCTGCTGTTTACGGATGAACACGAGCCGGTGAACCTCGGCAACCCACATGAGATGAGCATCATCCAGTTTGCGGAACTGATCAACGATCTGACGGGGAATACCGCGGGCGTTGTTTTCCAGCCGCAGCGGCGTATTGAGGGCGATCCGCAGACCCGTCAGCCCGACATCAGCAAGGCACGCCGCCTGCTGAACTGGGAGCCCAAGGTTGACATCCGCGAGGGGCTGAAGCGCACCATTGCCTACTTTCAGGAGCAAATGAGGCGTAGTGTCTGATCTCAACCTCCGCCGTTGGCTGCCACGGACAGGATGGCCAGCGCCCTCTGCGCAGGTCGCGCTGGCGATTGGGGCACTGGCAGTGGGTGTCTTGATGGCCCGCCTGCCCTTGGAATGGGCAGCGATCGGGTTGCTGGTCGTAGTGTTAGCCATCTTGACGCTGATAGATCCGCTGGCGGGGCTATGCGCTGCCTTGATTCTGGGCCCTACCAAGCCGCTGACCGATCACTTCGTCCCCGACTTGCCCTTCGACTTTGGGCAGATGGCGCTGTTGGCGACGCTCGGCGTATGGTTGCTGCACATGGCACGCCGTCGCACAATGCGCCCGCCGACCTCGCCCCTCAACTTGCCGCTGTTGGCATTTATCGGTGTGGCCGCCTTGAGCCTGCTCAATGCACTCTCGCTGGGCTATGGACTTAAGGAACTGATCAAATGGGTGCAGATGCTGCTGGTGATGTGGTTGGTCACAGAGCGTGGCAAAAAGGGGCGCTGGTTGATAGTGCTGGGTGCGCTGCTGTTCGCCGGCGCAACGGAAGCCGGAATTGGCATATGGCAGTCAGTGCTGCGTGGGGAGGGGCCAGAGCACTTCTTAATCACCGCAGGGAGCGACTTCTACCGGGCCTATGGGACGTTTGAGCAGCCCAACCCCTACGGGGGATACCTTGGATTGCTGACGCCGCTGTCTGCAGGATTGCTGCTGGTCGCGCTGGAGAAGTGGGGAGCGCCTTTATGGGCAATGGCGGAGGAGCGTCATCTGCTGCGGGTGTGGCAAGTAGCGAAGACAGCGCTCAATATGCGGCTAGCGCACCTCGTCGGGTTGGCCGCGCTGAGTTTGCTGCTGCTCGCTGCGCTGCTTCTCTCCTGGTCACGGGGAGCGTGGCTGGGCTTCGCGGCGGCGGCGTTGGCCATGCTGATGGCCTGGCCACGCCGGACGGGGGCTGGACTGGCGTTGGCCTTCGGCAGCGTAGTGGCAGGGGTACTGATGCTGCGCTCTAACCTCATTCCGGCAGGAATCGCCGCACGGTTGACGGAGTTCATAAGCTCATTCCAATCATTCGATGTGCGTGGTGTGAACATCAGCCCCTTCAACTACGCCCTAATCGAGCGGCTGGCTCACTGGCAGGCCGCCCAAGAGATGTCACGTTACCACTTCTGGCTAGGGGTCGGCATCGGCAACTACGAACCCGTTTATCCGGCCTACGCGCTGATCAACTGGCCGTTTGCCCTAGGCCATGCGCACAACATCTACCTGAATATCTTGGCCGAGACGGGTATAATCGGCCTTTTGGCCTACGCTGCGCTGTGGATCGGCGTGCTATGGCACACTTGGCGCGTCACGCGCACCACGACCGGCTGGCAACGCGGTGTGGCTATCGGCCTGTTCGGCTCCTGGGCGCATCTGAGCATCCATCATGTAGTGGATAATCTATATGTAGCCAACATTCATCTCGCCATAGGCGCCTTGTTGGGTGTGCTCAACATCTTGATCCTGACGGGGG
>DAOTYL010000132.1:0-9031 GCA_034434955.1 Anaerolineae bacterium
AGCATCGCTTGCTCCAATGCAGTCACTTCCTCCGGCCCAAGCAAAGTGAAGTACTTGAGGTACTGGATCGCGTCTGCATCGGCGATGTTGAGCCAATACTGGTAGAAGCGAAAGGGCGAGGTGCGGGCGGCGTCCAGCCACACTGTCCCGGCCTCGGTCTTGCCGAACTTGACGCCGGTTGCCGAGGTGACCAGCGGCACGGTGATGCCATAAGCCCGCCCATCCAGCACGCGGCGGATCAGCTCTATGCCCGCCGTGATGTTGCCCCACTGGTCGCTGCCGCCCATTTGGAAGGTGCAACCGTAGCGCTGATAGAGCATGAGGAAGTCGTAAGCCTGCAGCAGCATGTAGCTGAACTCGGTGAAGGAGATGCCCTCCTCACTTTCCAACCGCGTCTTTACCGACTCTTTGGCGATCATGTAGTTGACGGTGAAGTGCTTGCCCACATCACGCAGGAAATCGATCAACCGCAGCGGCCTGAGCCAGTCTGCGTTGTTGACCAAAAGGGCCGGGTTCGGCACACCCTCAAAGGCGAGGAAACGGCTGAGCTGGGCCTTGATGCCCTCCAGATTGTGTGCTAGCTCCGCTTCGGAGAGGAGTTGGCGCTCCTTGCTTTTGCCGCTAGGGTCGCCGATCAGCCCCGTGCCGCCGCCGACCACTGCGATGGGGGTGTGCCCATGCCGCTGCAGGTGGACTAACACCATGATCGGCAACAGCGAGCCGACGTGCAGGCTGTCAGATGTAGGGTCGAAGCCGATATAGGCGGTGACCCTCTCGCGTGCCAACACTTCTTCGGCGCCCTCGCTGATGTTATAGATCAATCCGCGCCAACGCAGCTCTTCGACGAGGTTAGTGGCGGTTTTCACTCCCTCCATGCGTTGTTCCTCCACCTTTGTCGGGCTGGGGGCGCACCTCTGCGCCTTACCGGCTGTGTAGTGGGATAATTGTATCCCAGATTGGGGAACGCAGCATACGCCTAACCTTTTCGGCTTGAGGATGTTCTTGACTATAATCAGCGCACCAACGATCGAAAGGAGAGAATGTTGGCTGCACCCTCTTTGACCTTGCCGCAGAAGCGCTATCTATATGTGGTCGTTTTTACCTCCGGCATGGTGACGCTGGGACTAGAGTTGAGCGCCTCGCGCCTGCTGGGGACGGTATTCGGCACCAGCAACATCGTGTGGGCCAACATCATCGGTCTGATCCTCATCTACCTCACGGCAGGGTACTTCCTCGGCGGGCGCCTCGCCGACCGCTCTCCCCATGCGGCGGCTTTCTACCATGTGATCCTCTGGGGGGCTTTCACCGCAGGGCTGATCCCCATCGCAGCGCGTCCGGTGCTTCAGATAGCCGCTCGCGCCGTGCAGAACATCGATGCCGCGGTGCTGGTCGGCTCGTTTGGCGTTACGCTCATCCTATTTGCGCTGCCGGTAACGTTGCTGGGTACGGTCTCGCCGTTTGCTATTCGCCTCGCCATCGAGGACACCTCTCGCGCCGGGCGCATCTCCGGGCGCATGTATGCCATCTCTACGGTGGGCAGCATCATCGGCACATTCCTGCCTGTGCTGGTGCTGATCCCTACCATCGGCACCAACCTCACCTTTCTCTCGCTTTCCGGCCTGCTGCTGGCAGTGGCACTCGGCGGTCTGGCGATGGTGGATTGGCGCAAAGCGGCCTTCTTCCTATGGATGCCGCTGGTGCTCGCGGCGCTGGCACTGATCGCCCTGCGCGGGCCGCTGCGCCCGCCTCCCCCTGGTGCGATGCTGCTCTATGAGGGCGAATCGACCTACAACTACATTCAAGTGGTGCGCTGGGGAGCAGCCAACATGCTCTTCCTCAATGAAGGACAGGGCATCCACTCGGTGTATTACCCCGACTACCCTGACGCTGTTGAGACGGGCGGCACGTGGGATTATTACCTTGCCGCACCCTTCTTTAACTCTCCGCCTTATACGCCTGCCGATGTGCACAGTATGGCGATGGTTGGGCTGGCGGGGGGAACGGTGCCTAAGCAGTATACGCAGGTTTTCGGCCCCATCCCTATTGATGGTATAGAGATCGATCCGCAAATTGTTCGGGCAGGGCGCGATTATTTCGCCATGCACGAGCCGAACCTCAACGTGATTGTGCAGGATGGCCGCTATGCGCTGGCCGTCAGCAAACGAACGTATGATGTGATCGGCGTGGACGCCTATAAACTGCCATATGTTCCCTGGAACCTGACGACGGTGGAGTTTTTTCAGAGCGCACGCGACCATTTGACCGAGCGCGGTGTGCTGGCGATCAACGTTGGGCGCACGGCGCGGGATCGGCGTTTGATCGAGGCTTTTGCAGCAACCTTGCGCGTCGTCTTCCCCTCTGTGCACGTCATTGATGTGCCACAGACGTGCAACAGCATCATGGTGGCTACCGTACAACCCACCACGCCACAAAATCTGCTTGCCAATCGCGCCCTGCTCGGTGCGGAGGCGCATCCGCTGCTGGTAAAGGTGCTGGAACGCGCCTATGAGCAGATACGGCCCACGCCAAGCGGCGGCATCGTCCTCACCGATGACCGTGCGCCGACGGAGCTGCTCACCGACCTGATTCTGGTAAACTTTGTGTTAGGCGGAGGCAGCGAACTGCCCTGCCAGTAGGAGGCGTGATGACCGCATCAGAGGTGCAGGGGCGCAAGATGCCTATCTGGTTGGCAAGCCTTGCTCATTCGACAATCGTATTGGCCTTGCCGCTGTTGCTGATCCTCATCAACGCCCGCCTGTTGATGAGCGAGGCTTTCCTACGCTGGGAGTACACGCGCCCCTCCTTCCCCGCCGATCCCTACGGCTTCACCACGCAGGATCGGCTGACCTATGCGCCGCTGGCGCTGGCCTATCTCTTCAACGATGAGGGGATTGATTTCCTCGCCCGTCAGACCTTCGCCGATGGTTCGCCGCTCTACAACGCTCGCGAACTCTCTCATATGCAGGACGTGAAGCACCTCACGCAGGGGCTGACGCGCTTCGGGTTGGCGCTGCTGGCCGCGTTTGCGCTGGCCATCATCCTGCTCGCTGCCTTCCCTGCCGAACGTCGCAGACTTCCCCGTGCTCTGCTGCAAGGCAGTCTGCTGACCATCGCCCTTATCGTCGGTGGGCTGGCTGCAGTGGCGATCTCTTTCCGCTGGCTTTTCACGCAGTTCCACCTGCTGTTCTTTGAGGGCGATAGCTGGCTTTTCCTCACCTCCGACACACTGATCCGCCTTTTCCCCGAACGCTTCTGGGCCGATGCGTTTGCCCTTATGTTCGGTGGGGCGCTGCTGGAGGCGCTGATCCTCGGCGCAGCGATGTGGCTTCTTGCACGGCGTCAAGACCGAAGCATAAAGGCTCTTAAATCATAGAGAGCACGGAACTGAGCACACAAAGAGCGTCAGAGAATCTCTCTGTGCTCTTTGTGTGCTCTATGGTGAGAAGGCGCTGCGTAACTAGGCCCCGTAGCGGTTCAAGCGACCTGCATGGGCTAGCACCAGCGGCATGAGATCGGTGGCAGGGAACTGACCCAGCGCACCTGTCATGCAGGAGCGCTCGCCGAAGCCGGTAACGTGGTCGCGCAGATGGGTGGCGGGCGCCCAGATCAGCGTGGGCACAGGATGGAAAGAGTGGGTGCGCATCTTCGCCGGTGTAGAGTGGTCACCGGTGACAACCAGCACGTCAGGTTGTAAGTCCAGCAAGGCGGGCAAGGCTGCATCTACTTCCTCAATGACGGCTACTTTGGCGTCAAAGTCGCCGTCCTCTCCGCGGCTGTCAGTGTATTTGACGTGCACGAAAAAGAAATCGTAGTGCTCCCAGTTGGCAGCCACGCGCTGAAACTCATCCAGTGGGGTATCATGTTCATCGGTCTCGATGATCGTCATTCCCACCAGTCGGCTGACGCCCTTATACATGGGATAAACGGCCACGCAGGCCGCGTTGAGTTTATACACGTCCTTGAACTTCGGCAGCGCCGGATCGCCCGCAAAGCCGCGCAGCGTCAGCATGTTGGCCGGATGATGCCCCTTAAGCCGCTCGCGGGCCTGCGCTACGAACTGGTTGATCAGCTCAGCCGTATGGCGAGCCTGCGGCGTATCAACGGAGGGAATAGCCGGCAATGGCGCTTCGCCTACTACCAGTGGATCGGTGTCATGGATATTGGGGTCTAGACCATCGCCGCGCAGCACCAGCGCAAAGCGGTGCTCTTTGACTTCCTGCACCACCACCTCAACGCCCGGCAGGCGGATGTCGCTCAGCGAGGCGACAGCCTTGGCGCCCTCGGCGGTGGATATGCGCCCGGCGCGGCGGTCCACAATGAGGCCCTTCTCGTCGACCGTGCAAAAGTTGCCCCGTGCGGCCACGTCACCCGGGTGGAGGTCGATGCCGATACCTGCTGCCTCCAATGCACCCCGTCCGATGTCGTAAACCAGCGGGTCGTAGCCGAAGAGCGCCAGATGCCCCGGCCCACTGCCCGGCTCTATACCACGCGCGATGGGGATGCTCAGGCCGTTGCTTCCCTCACGCGCTAGACGGTCGAGGTTGGGTTTGGTAGCGGCTTCCAGCTCGGTGGGACCGTCTACCTCCAAGGGCAGGCCGCCCAGGCCGTCCAACACTAACAGGATGATTCTGCCACCGTTATCTTTGGCGAGGCGTCGCATCAAATCGAAGTTAGCCATTGTGCAGTGCTCCTTACCTTGTGCGCTTAAACCCGCCCTGTTGTATCACCAATGGCGGGGGGATTCAACGTTGCTCTGCCCTCTTGGGGCGTGTGCCTATATGGACAACCATCACCCCCAGCATGAAGCGCCGATAGCGCACGTCCACCAACCCTGCCTGCCGCATGGCGTCTGCCAGATCGTCGGGTGTCTTGAAGTTCTGCGTGGATGTGGGCAGGTAGGTGTATGCCGCACGGTCGCCGACGATGAGCTGTCCCAGCAGGGGGATCAAGACGTGTAGGTAAAACATCACCAGGGGGCGCCAGATAGTGCGTGGCGGCGGTGAGGTCTCTAGGCACACTACTCTCCCTCCCGGACGCACCACACGGACCTGCTCACGGAGTGCGGCGGACACGTCAGCCACGTTGCGCAGCAGATAGGCCGAGGTAACAGCATCAAAGGTGGCCTCGGCAAATGGGAGCATGAGGGCGTCGGCCTCGCACCAAGCAACGCGATGGCCGTTGGGCCGCCCTCTGGCGATGTACATCATTGCCGGTGTGAAGTCCACACCCGTCACGTGCAGGCTGTCCTCCTGCTCCAGCGCCAGTAAAGCCATGTCGCCCGTACCGGTGCCTACATCCAGTAAGCGTCCGCCCTCTGGCAACGCAGCCTGCCGGATGGCGTAGCGGCGTAGGGCGAGGTCGTGGCCGAAGGTCATGAGGCGGTTCATGCCGTCGTAGTGGCTGGCGATGCGCTGAAACATACGGCGTACACGGATAGCATGGCTGCGCCGCTGTGTCTCTGGCATCACAATGGGCGTCCTCCCTTTGCCACATGAGGGCAAAAAACCATCCCGAACCGCCTCTGGCTGGACAGTCCGGGATGTTCTGCTGATGCCCCCACCAGGACTCGAACCTGGGTCTCAGCCTCCGGAGGGCTGCACTCTATCCTCTGAGCTATGGGGGCCTGTGCTGACGGATGTTATTATACCCCCTTTCGCCCCTTGCGGCGAATGCTTGCCTCCTCTCTGTCAGGGTGCGAGTTCTAACAGGGCCGCTAGGCGGGCTGCTCGCTTTGGCGCTTTCCTCTAATAGCCGCAAGCGACCTCACATAGCCGCCAACAAGCAGCCCTGCTCCGCCAAGCATCAGCCCTAGCCCCACAATCGTGGTGGTTGCCTCAAAGGCAGAGGCGTAATTTGTGCCATCCAGCGTATGGGTAGAGGCCATCGTATAGGGAATGGTGAGGGTCAGCAGGCCAAGCAGGATGGCCGCTGCGCCACCGGCCGGTTTGTTCGATCGGGCGCTCCCCTTGGTGAAGTCCACGCCCTGCCAGATGCCTGGAATGCGGAAGAGCAGGAAAAGGATCAGTGTGAGAAGGGTGGTGTAGACCACCGCATCAACCGGCATGGATTTGCCGCGCAGCGCACGCGAGACGGCGATATGAATAGCACCAATGAGCACCCCTAAGGTGAGGACAAGGAGCGCCTGCCGGTAGGCGTCCCGTGCGCCTTTGATGAGCAGAATAGTAGCGCGGATTCCCCATGCACCAAGCGCGATACCGATCAGCACAAAGAGGATGTACAGCCACTGGAAAGGGGCCAACTTCGCCATCGTTTCCCCAAAGCCGGTCGGGTTGACGGCCACGCAAGAGGTGCCAACGCCGCCAAGCAAGGTGAAGCCGCTGGTCAGGGCCATAAGCAGGATGCCGAGGAAGCGCAAGATTTTCCCCCAAGCACTGTTTTCAGACATAGAGACCTCCTTAATATGGAAACAGGGCACAACGTCTTCATACTGCTTTATGCTGCCTGCTATCCCCACCTGAACCCGGCCACAAAGCACGCAGTCATGAGGAGAAGCAAGCCGGGCAGGACCTTCAGGATGGTTTCTCTGGGCAGGATGGGTTTGCCAGCTTTAAGGAAGGAGAGCAAAAGCCCTCCCAAGCCGATCAATGCGCCGCCCAATCCGACGAGCGCAAAGGCGGGTTTTCCCGCCCCCTGGGCAGCAGCAACGATAGGAAGCAGGAATATGGTCATGCCGGCCACGCCGTGAACAAAAGCCAGCACCAGCGTGGGGATTCTGCCAGGGGTCGGGATTGAGCGGGTCATAGTTACGGCTAGGAAACCCACGATGGCGAAGATCAAGTATAGGGTGCGCCATGACGCACTATGTTCCCAAACCAGCCCCAGTGAGAGGGAGAGGGGGATGATGGTTGAGACGATGACCACAGCGGGTGCGTCCAGCACCTCGAATCCCAGAATGATGAGCAGCAGCCCCGCTACCAGCAGGACGCCAAAGGCGATGGTGTAAGCGATAGTTGGCAGCGCCGAAAGGTTGTCAACGCCGACAACGATTTGCCAAGCGGCGAGCAGGCCGGTGAGCAGGAGCAGGAAGCGGTCAAGCACGGTCATTCTCATCGCGGATAAACTCTATTCCCAGAGGTGCACACGGTGCAGGCTCAAAACGCGCTGGTGGCCAGAATAAGCATGGCAGAGAGCATGTAAAGCGATGCATATTTGAACAGGCCGAAGTTGATACGCTCGGATTGGGCGCGGAAGGCGGCGAAGGCCAACAGGAGCAGGCCGGCGCTCAACACGGCAAAGAGGCGCAAGTAACCGGCGCCAATCCCGATGAGCAGAGTGGCTCCACCGATGGTAAGGGCGGCCAGCACCGATGAAAAGACAATGACGGCGCGGGTGAAAGCCTCACCATAGGTTGAGGGAAAGGTCGGGATACCTGCACGGGCGTAGTCCTCGCGGTGCTTGATGGAGAAGGTCAGGATATGGGTGGGAATCCAGAAGAGCACAGAGAGAGCAAGCAGGATACCGATCAGGTCAATGCGCCCGGTGCCTAGGGCGCGGCCTGCCAAGATGGGCATAGCACCTGAAATCCCACCCCAGACGATGCTCCAGCAAGTGCGCCGTTTGAGCCAGAGCGTATAGACAACGACGTCAAAGAAGAGGCCTGCGAAGACGATAAGGCCGTAGAGCGCATCTATTGCCGCTGCCCAGCCGACTCCGAGAACGGAGAGGAGCAATCCGAGGCGCAGGGCTTCGCGATCCGCAACCTGACCGCACGAAGTGGGGCGCTTTTGGGTACGCTCCATCTTGGCGTCAATGTCGCGGTCCCGCCACATGTTGAGCACGGTGCTGCCCGCAATGGCAAGGGAAAGGCTGCCCGCTACGGCGGCGACCGTCCCCAGGTTGAAAATGGGGCAACGTGCACTCATGTAGCCTGCAAGACCGGTGGCGAGCAGCAGGCCAGTTTGGAGGGGCTTGATCAGTGGCCAGTAGAGGCGTATTTTGCGCACCAGAGCCGTCATTACCTGCTCCTCAAGTGATTTTCCTCTTCTCGATATCTTAATCTTACCGCGCACAGCGAAAGCCCACCCCCGGGCTATAGTACATCGGCGGTGCACTGTTGCGCACCCAGACACGCAGATCCATGTCGTAGGTATCTTTCGAGCCACCGTGCATCAGGCGATCGCTAAAGCCGGGCTGGACCTGCACATCACCGACCCACTGCCAGACATTGCCTGCCATATCGTACAGACCGTATGGACTGGCGGCGTCAACCGTCTGGAAGCCGTCATAGGACTTACCGTTGTAGAAGCCGACCGGCGTGGTGCGTGAACCGAAGGTGCGCATGTCCTCAAAGGGATCACGGCTGGCGTAAAAGTTGGCATGTTGGCGGGTGATCTCATTCCCCCAGGGGTAGGCGCGGCCATCTGTGCCGCGTGCTGCCTTTTCCCATTCCAGTTCGCTGGGCAGTCTCCAGCCGTAGTATCCGCAGTAGGCTCGGGCACCGAACCAAGAGACGTTGGTCATAGGATGGTTCTCCCAGCCCGGCTTGGCGGCAAACTGTTGACCGTCAAAGGTAAAGCGCGAGGCCGGATCGTTGAGCGGCACAAGGAGATAGTCGCCCGGATCAATGCGGATTTCGTGCTTTGCGCCGTGGTAGGGGTCACCTGGGTAGTAGCCCATAGCAGCGTCGCCGGATAGTTTGATCTCCCCGCTGGCAAGGGCAGCGTTGAGGAAGTCCACATACTGGGCAACTGTCACATCGGTGACCATGATCTCGTAGTCGTAGTCTATCGTGATCGGCTCGTTGTGCTGACCGGACAGGAACTCTCCGGCAGGCACGCTTGCCCAGGCGCTGGGGTCCACGCCGGTATCATACACAGGGGCGGGAGCATCCAAGTCCACAGGAGCGCAAGAAGCCAGAGAGAGCAGCATGGCGATGGCGGTGATGAAGAGGGGATGCTTCATTTTACCACCTCCGCGGAGAGTTCATGGGTGGCTTCTTCTGTCCAGCGGCCTTTGGCTTTGAACAGGTCAAACAAGCGCCAGATCAGGACGATCGCCAAAACGACCAGCA
>DAOTYL010000133.1:0-9401 GCA_034434955.1 Anaerolineae bacterium
TGCCACAAAGGATATACTTTATCCAGTTGTAGATGGCAGGACAGACTTTGTAGTGCAAAGCTCGGCCCGGCATCTCGCCGGGTTTTAGTTTGTCACTGAGAGGCCTTCCCTGCTCTACACGATATCTTATGTAGGGTTAGGAGAACAAAAACCCATGGCAGAACGCATCACTGGAACCGTTAAGTGGTTCAACGGGACAAAGGGCTATGGCTTCATCGCCCCCGACGACGGCAGCAAGGACGTTTTCGTCCACTACTCCGCCATTCAGGGTCAAGCGGGCTTCCGCAACCTTGAAGAGGGCGACCGCGTCGAGATGACTGTGGAGCAGAGCGAGAAAGGCCCTCAGGCTGTCAGCGTCGTCAGGATATAAGCCCTGAAAGACACCAAAAAGCTCCCGCCTCAAGCGGGGGCTTTTTGATTCTTGTGCCCTCTCCTTTCGCCTCCGGCCCTTCTCCCTTTGGCGCGAGGGGAGGGGCGCACCCTAGCGCCCCCCGCTCTCCTTGATCAGCTCACGGGTGATGATCACGCGCTGAATCTGGCTGGTGCCCTCGTAAATCTGGAACACCTTGACGTCGCGCATCAGCTTCTCTACCGGGTACTCCTTCATATAGCCGTAGCCGCCGAAGACCTGCACGGCGTCCACGCAAGTTTTCATCGCCATATCCGCAGCGAAGGCTTTGGCGAAGGCCGCCTCTTTAGAGTTGGGCCGACCTTGATCGCAGTTCCAGGCCGCCTTCCAGCATAGTAGCCGCGCCGCTTCAATGTGGATCGCCATATCTGCGATCATATGGCCGACGGCCTGAAAGTTGACGATGGGCTGGCCAAAGGCATTGCGTTCCTGAGCGTACTTGAGTGCCTCTTCCATCGCCCGCCGTGCCACGCCGACGGCCATCGCTGCCACCACAGGCCGTGAGTAATCAAAGACCTGCATGGCGATGAAAAATCCCTCGCCTTCTGCACCAAGGCGCTGGCTGGCAGGGATGACCACCTCCTCCAGTGCGATCTCAGCGGTATCGGCGCAACGCTGGCCTAACTTATCAAACTTCTTGCTCACCGAGAAGCCGGGTCGGTCGCGCTCCACGATGAAGCAGCTGATCCCCCGGTGGCGGCTCTCGCGGTCGGTGCGGGCGAAGAGCACAAAGAACTGGGCTTCCGAGGCGTTGGAGATAAAGGTCTTGGTGCCGCTGAGCACGTACTCATCGCCACGCTTGGCAGCGAAGGTCTCAATGCCAGCCACGTCCGATCCGGCGTTGGGTTCGGTGACAGCGTAGGAGGCCAGTGCGCCGTCCACCATGCGGCCCAGCCACTCCTTCTTCTGCTCTTCGCTTCCGGCCAGTTTGATGGGGATGGCAGCCAGGTTGTTGATCGTCAGGGCGGTGCCCACGCCGCTACATCCCCAGCCGATCTCCTCCATGATCAGGCACTCCTCCAGCACGGAGGCGCCCATCCCGCCGTATTGCTCCGGAATGTTGAAGTTGATCAGCCCCACCTCGCGTGCTTTGGCGACGATCTCATGCGGGAACTTCCCGCTCTCGTCCAGCTCGGCGGCCACCGGCACGATCTCATTGGCGGCGAAATCGTGTGCCATACGCCGCAGCATGACCTGTTCTTCTGTCAGCGCAAAGTCCACCATGATCGTCTCTCCGCAGTGGATGCAAGGCCGCGCAGTGCTTCGCGGCGGCAGGTGAATAGAGGGGCACGCCTGTCAGCATGCCGATCTCATTCTATTTGGATACGGCGGAGAAGCAAGAGACCCTTGCCCCTGCTTATCCTTCCCCCGTGCGCCGCGTGGGGTCAAGGTGCTGATAGTCGCCGGTGCGCAGATGGCAGGCGGCTAGATGCGCCGCATTCCCGCCCACCGGCCTCAACTGCGGCTCAATCTCGTCGCATACGCCTTTCACCGCCAGCGGACAGCGCGGATGGAAGCGACAGCCGGGGGGCGGGTTGATAGGGTTGGGGATCTCGCCCGTTGGTAGGGGCGTTGTGCGACGCACTTCCGGATCGGGTACGGGGACGGCGGCCAGCAGCGCCTCGGTGTAAGGATGCGCCGCATGGCTGTACACCTCGCGCAGCTCGCCGATCTCGGCCATCTTGCCCAGATACATCACCCCGATACGGTCGCAGATATACTTGGCCGTCGCTAGATCGTGCGTGATGAAGAGGTAAGTTAGGTTGAATTCCTCCTTAAGGCGCTTCATGAGGTCCAGCAACAGCACGCGCACCGAGACATCGGCCATGGCGATAGGTTCGTCGGCCACGATGAGATCGGGATGTGTGACCAAGGCGCGGGCGATCACGGCACGCTGGCGTTGCCCACCTGAGAGCTGGTGCGGGAACTTGTTGTAGAGCATCCGCGCGGGCGTCAACCCTACATGCTCCATGATCTCTTCCACCACGCGGCGGCGCTCCTCGGCGCTCTTTTCGGGGAAGTGAATCTTGTAGCCGTGCCCGATGGCCTCCCCAATGCTCATGCGCGGGTTGAGCGAGGCTAGCGGGTCCTGAAAGATGAGCTGCATGCGGCGGCGCAGGCGGCGCATCTCCTCGGCGGGCAGCGTGCTCAGGGGGATGCCGTCAAAGATGACCTCCCCCTCCGTCGGCTCCTCCAGATTGAGCACCAGCCTACCGACTGTCGTTTTGCCGCTGCCGCTCTCCCCCGCCAACCCGAACACCTCGCCGCGCTGGATGGTGAAGCTCACTCCATCCACTGCCCGCACGTACTCGTCCTCGCCGCCGCTGAGCAGCTTGGTGATAAAATCGCGCTGCACCGGGAAGTGTTTCTTCAGGTTGCGCACCTCTACGAGAGGGCTGCTGGCATGTTGGCCCGTTGAGCGGCGTTCGTTCATCGGGCGGCCTCCTCTGCGCTGCGTTCCTGTGCCGGTATCTCTTCGTACAGCCAGCAGTTGACCCAGTGCTCGTCCCGTGCAGGCTGAAAGTGCGGTTCTGCTTGCGAACAGATGGGCATGGCAAACGGGCAGCGCGGATGGAAGCGGCAGCCCCTCGGTGGGTCGATCAGGTCAGGGGGCGAGCCTTCCATCTTGTATAGTTCGGTCTCCTCCTCCAAACGGATGTTGGGCACAGCCCGCAACAGCCCCTGCGTGTAGGGATGCAGGGGGGCCTTGAAGATGGAACGGGAATCGGCTAGTTCCGCCAAGCGCCCGGCGTACATCACCGCCACGCGGTCCGAAAGCTCCGCCACCAAGCCGATGTTGTGGGTGATGAGCAGGATGGTCAAGTTGAACTCGTCGCGCAGCTCGCGCAGCAGGTCAATGAACTGCGCCTCTACGATCACATCCAGCGAAGTGGTCGCTTCATCGGCGATGATCAAGTCGGCGTTGAGCAGCAGCGCCAGCCCGATCATCACGCGCTGACGCATCCCGCCGGAAAGTTGGTGCGGATAGTCATCCAACCGCTCGCGGGAGATGCCCAGCCGATCCAGCAGCTCCGCAGCGCGGGCGCGCGCGGCCTGTTTGCCCACCTGCGGCTCGTGGGTGAGGATGGTCTCCACCATATGATCGCTGATGCGCTGCACCGGATTGAGCGAGGTCATGGGGTCCTGAAAGATCATGCTGATGCGCCGCCCGCGAACCTGGCGCATTTCCGCCTCGGAGAGCGTCATTAGGTCGCGCCCGCCGAACCACAGATGGCCCGATACCCGCGCCGAGGGCGGCATGAGGCGCAGCAGCGCCTTGCCCAGCGTGCTCTTGCCGCAGCCCGACTCGCCCACCAACCCCAGCACTTCGCCGCGCCGGATATCCAGAGAGACGCGGTCCACCGCGCTCACCCAGCCCATGCGCGTTTTGTACTCTATCGTCAGGTCCTCAATTTTCATGACAAGGTCTTCGGCCATCGGTTCAGCTCTCCGTCAGGCGCGGGTTGAGGATTTCGCTGAGGCTCTCGCCCAACATGCTGAAGCCCAATGTGACGATCATGACCATCAGACCGGGGAAGGTGATCAACCAGGGAGCCTGGCGCATGTAGTCCTGCCCGGCAGCCAGATCGATGCCCCAGTCGGGCACGTCGGGCGGCAGCCCCAGCCCGAGGAAGCTCAGCCCTGCCTCGGTGAGGATGGCATCGGCCACGTTGACCGAGAAGATCACCACCACCGAGGGGATGACGTTGGGGAAGATGTACTGGGTGAGGATCGTCACCGGCTTGGCCCCTAGGCTACGTGCCGCCTCTACGTACATCTCCTGCTTGATGGAAAGCGTCTGCCCACGCACGATGCGGTAGTAGGTGGGTACATACAGCGTAGCGATGGCTACGATCACGTTGAGGATGCCCGGCCCCAGCACCGAGGTGATGGCAATCGCTAAGATCAGGCCAGGGAAGGAGTACAGACTGTCCATCGTCAGGGTCAGGATGCGCTCAAAGCGTCCTGTCCAGAAACCGGCCACCAACCCCAATGGCACACCCACGAGCAGCGCAAATACCGCCGCCGAAAACCCCACCAGCAACGCCACACGTGTGCCCCAGATGATGCGGCTGAGTACGTCCTGCCCAATCTGGTTGGTGCCCAGCACGAAGGCGTTGGTGTGTGTGCCGGTCAGCACCTCACCGATGGCCAAATCGGGGTATTGCCCCATGAGGTCCTCTACTTCGGAGCGGAGCAGCACAGCCGCTGCTGCTTCGCCGTTCTGCACGGCCTCCAGTACCTGTGTCACATCATCGTAGCGACGGGTTACCGGCTGCAGGAAGACATCCGCTTGCCCCTCGGCCCGCAGTTCGGCCTGACGGCGTTCGCTGGCATCACGCAGCACCTGCGAGGAAGGGCTGCCGCGCAGGATGGCCACCCATACCTCGCGCCCTTTCAGGTCGTCCAGCGTGCTGACTTCCCCCTTGCGCCCCACGATGACGAAGGAAGGCGGCGGCTGGCCGGGTGCCAACAGCGACGGCCCCACTTCCGCACGGGGATCGTAGGGAGCGTAGAAGCCGGGGAAGAACGCCAGGCTGAAGATGAACAGCAGCAGCACGCTGCTCAAGACGGCAAACCACCAGTCTGCGCCGTACCAGCGGCGGGCTAGTAGCAAACGGCGCAGAAAGCCCGCTTGTTCCAGATCGCGCTGCCACTGAGGGATGGCCTCTAAAGCCGTTTCTTGTGCCGATGACATGAACACTCCCTCTGCCGATTCAAGAGCCTTGCTCCCCATCCCTGACCTTTTCCTTCCTCTCCGTCGCTTTGCTGACGGTGGGGGAAGGAGGAAGAAAGACCGGCTTGCCCTAACCTACTCCGCTTAATACCGCACGCGAGGGTCTAGAAAGGCGTAAATGATGTCCGTCAGCAGGCTGACAACCGCCACCGAGAGCGCAAACACCGTGATCGCACCCTGTACGGCGGTATAGTCGCGCTGGCCGATGCGCTCCACCAGATACAACCCCATCCCCGGCCAGCTGAAGGTCGTCTCGGTGAGCACCGCGCCTGCCAGCAGCACCGAGAACTGCAACCCGATCAGCGTGACGATGGGGATGAGCGCGTTGGAGAGCGCATGCCGATACACCACCACACGCTCATGGATGCCGCGTGCGCGGGCCGCCAAGATGTAATCTTGCACCAGCGTCTCAATTACATTGATGCGACTGAGGCGCAGGAACACGCCGAAGAGGATCAGCCCCAGCGTCAGCGCTGGCAGGATGAGGTGGTGTAAGGCGCTCCACAGCGCGGGCCAGTTGCCAGTGAGGATTGAGTCCACGATCAGCAGGTTGGTGCGCCGTTGTAAGGTGGTGTTGACTACCGCGTTGATGCGCCCGGCGATAGGCGCCAAGCCCAGCATGATGCCAAACGTCACCTGTAAGAGCAGCCCCAACCAGAAGACGGGGATGGAATAAGCCGCGATGCTGAACAAACGCAGACCGTAGTCGCTGGCCTCCTTGCGGTGATGGGCGGCAAATGTGCCCGTCAACACGCCAACGGCAACGGCAAAGAGCATCGCCGGCACTACCAGCTCCAGCGTGGCAGGCAGGCGCTCGCTTAGCTCATCGATCACCGGACGGTTGCCGAAGACCATGGACTCACCGAAGTCCAGCCGCACTACGCCACTGAGGTAGCGCACATATTGCACCACCATAGGCTGATCCAGCCCCAGTTGGTGCCTCAAGCGCTCGCGGGCCTCTTCGCCACCGCGCGGCCCCAGTTCGCTGAGCACCGGATCGCCCGGGATGACACGCATGACGAAGAAGATCAGGCTGACGAGGACAAAGACCATGGGGATGGTGAGCAGGACACGGGCGATGATATAAGCACGCAGGCCCTTGCTCCCACGGATCATGGCGTAGAGGATGAAGAGGATAACCACCCCCAGCGCACTCAGACAGATGCCGGCGAGTGGCGAAACGTTCATCATCAAGGCTCCTCACTGATCGTGTTCAACCGCAGGGGACACCGAGAACGCGGAGTAAAGCAAGGGGGTAGGGGGGTGAGATCACGCTCCGCAATCTCCGTGTGCCCTGTGGCTATGATTATACCTGCTTCAACGGTCCTGCTACGCACTCCGTATAGTAGGGGCGACGCCGCCTTGTTGAGCGTCGCCCCTACCTCAGGAACATATGCCGGGCCTGCTCATCACAGGCCCGGCTCCACGCTCTTCACCGCGGACGCAGCCTACTTGACCATCTCAATCAGCTCGTACTGGAAGTACAGTGCCGGGCCGATCACCACCTTGCTGACCCTGTCGTTGCGGAAGACCGCATACTCCGGCTCCAGCGTCAGGGGGATGGTCACCACATCCTCGGCGTAGAGGTTCTGCGCCTCCTCATACAGGCGGGCACGCTCCTCAGGATCGCTGCTCGCCCCGGCGCGGTGCAGCAGATCGTCCATCTGCTCGCTGGAGTAGAAGACGCCCAGCCCCGGCGAGAAGTTCGACTCGGCGAACGGGTCAAGGTAGTTGCTGGTGTCGGGATAGTCGAAGAACCAACCCAGATAGCCGATGGGGTACTCGCCGCCGGTCAGCGCACCGACGTAGGTGCTCCACTCCTGCGATTGCAGGTTGACCTTGATCAGCGGCGTCTTCTCAAACTGCTCCTTGAGCACCTGGAAGATCTGCGCGGCGTGCGTGCCGTAGTGCTCCGGCGGATACCACAGGTCGAAGGTCAGCGGGTTGTCCTCGCTGTAGCCGGCCTCGCGCAGCAGCTCCTCGGCAGCAGCCACATCAGGCGCTGCGCCGTAGCGGGTGAGGAAGGCCTCGTTCGCACCGAGGAAGCCCGGCGGCACCTGCGAGTAGAGTGGGTCCACCGTGCCCTGCATCACGCGGTCGGCGATCTCGGAGCGATCCACCAGATACGCCAGCGCCTGACGCACGAGCTTGTTGTTGAATGGCTCTTTGGAGTGGTTGGGAACCAGATAGCGGATGCCGCCGCCGCCGCTGTTGTAGGCCGTCAGGCCCTCCACCTGCGACAAGCGCTGCACTTCCGGCGGGCCGAGGATGCGCCAGGCGATGTCCACCTCGCCGTTCTCAACGGCCAGCGCCAGCTGCGTGGCATCCTGATAGTACTTGATGATCACCCGCTCCGGCGCATTCGGCGGGAAGCCCAGCTTATAGTTGGGGTTGCGCTCCAGAACGGTCTGCTCTTCCACGTTGTAGGACGTGATCTGCCAAGCGCCGACGCCGTAGACCTTCTCCGGGAACTTGTTGAGGGCGTCATCGGGATAGAGGCCCTCAGGCACCGGCATATAGGCCGCCCCACTTACGATCTGCAGGAAGTCGCCGCGCGGTGCCTTGAGGCGGAAGACCACTGTCTCATCGTCGGGCGCTTCCACGCTCTCCACGTAGGTCGTCACCAAGCCGGAGACATCGCCGCCCAGCGTGAGGGAACGGGTGATGCCGCGCACAAAGTCGCCTGCCTTCAGCTCGCTGCCGTCCGGATACTTCCAGCCGGGGGCGATCTTGAAAGTGTAAGTCAGGCCATCCTCGCTGATCTCCGGCAGGCCTGCTGCCACGCCGGGAACAATGTTCGCCGTGCCGGGCTCAAAGGTCATCAGCCCAACGTTGACGTTGCGGAACAGTTCCCAGTCGTGGATAGCATAGGCATCGGCGAAGTCCAGGCTGGAGATCGCATCGGTGGTGCCGATGACGACCGTCAGCGGCTCGGCGGGTGGTGCCTCAGTTTCCTCGGCGGGTGGCGCCTCGGTCTCCGCTGGTGGCGGCGTCGTGGCCGGAGCGCAGGCTGCCATCACCAGCGCAATCACCAGCAGGCCTACAAGCAACAGAGTTCTCTTGCGCATGTCTTTCTCTCCTCCTGATATGAGATAAACGTGCTGTGCTCGATCGTTGTGCATGTTCCCTGCTGCATCACCTCCTGCTCAATTATGCAGATAGCCGGCTCACCGCCGGTACACTGGCGGTGCCCGCAGGGTGATGATCTGAAGGGCAAGGAGATGCGGACACCTTGAAGGGTTGTTTGGCGTTCTATTTTACGCATAAAGCGCCGTGCTTGGCAAATATAAATAAATATATCGAGAAACTGCACCATCCTCGCCCATCAGCGGGCCAACACACGGCGATCCAGTCGCTCCAACGCCCCGCGCAGCAGCCGCACGGCGTTGCGATAATCGTTCTTGTTCAGGATGGCCGTTGGGCTGTGGATGTAGCGGCACGGCACCGAGATCGCCGCCGCCGGAATGCCACCTAGCTGATGCACAATCGCCCCGCCGTCCGTCCCGCCGATACCCGGCTGCTTGAATTGATAGGGGATACCCAACGCCTCGGCGGTCTCCATCAGCAGACGGTTGAGGCGGGCATCGTAGATCACGCTGGCGTCCATCACCGTGAGTGCCGGCCCTTTGCCCAGCTCGGTGGTCGGCGATTCGTCTACCTCCTCCCCTTTGGGCAGGTCATCGGCGATGGTGCCCTCCAGCACGAAGGCCACATCGGGCTGCACACGGTGAGCGGCTACCTGCGCCCCACGCAAGCCGACTTCCTCCTGTACCACGAAGGCGCCGACCACGTCAAACGGGTAGCGCTCGCCCTGCAGGATATGCACCAGCACCGCGCAGCCCACACGATCATCAAAGGCCTTGCCGCGCACCGTTGCGCCGAGGTCCAGAAAGGCGCTCTCAAAGGCGATGCGCGTGCCCAAGGGGGCCTTGCTCTGCGCTGCTTCTTTCGTCGTTACGCCGATGTCCACACGCAGGGCGTCCATCTTGACCACGTTTTCGCGCTCCCCCTCACTCAAGAGGTGCACGGGCTTGGCGCCGATCACCCCTGCTATCTTCTGCGGGCCGACCAGCACCCGTATGCCGGGCAGGAGGCGCTCATCCAGCCCACCCACCGCCTTGACGCGCAGCATCCCGTCGCTCGTGTAGCCGGTGACCATCAACCCTACTTCGTCCATATGGGCGTCGATGAGCACCTTCAGGCGGCGGCGACCTGTGCCGCGCTTAGTGGCGATGAGGTTGCCCAACGTATCGG
>DAOTYL010000134.1:0-2373 GCA_034434955.1 Anaerolineae bacterium
ATGACCCGTTCGGGGTGCTTCTTGACACAGCACGTTGTGGCGAGTCTGTCGTGATTGAGATCATAGGCTCGGATAGGGCCGTGCGCTCGCTCGTTAAGCATCTTGGCTGTCTGCCTGGCATCTTGTTTATCGGTGCTGAACAGAAGGAAGACAACCGTTATAAACTGGGCAACATGCGGAAGTTTATCACTAGGGCAGTAATCCCACTGGATATATTAGATGAATAGCGGATATATGCCTGCCAATTACCGAACATGCGTTCGGTGCGTAATATCATGACTTATATACGCCCCATGTTCTCTCCAGCCGAGACAATAAGCGTCTTGTGGCAACCACAGCGGCAGCGCCTTAAACCGAGGGTACAATATGGGCGAGTCGAGAGAGGAGTAACTGTGCCCACACAAGATATTTTTGACCTCGCCCTCACCGGCATAGCACATGGGGGTATGGCGCTAGGCCGACACGAGGGACGTGTGATCTTCGTACCTTACACCATCCCCGGTGAGCGTGTGCGTGTGCGCATTCTCGAGGACAAAGGTCGCTATGCCCGCGCCAAGCCGTTGGAGGTCCTAAAGACTTCACCCGATCGCGTTGTGCCGTTATGCCCGCACTTCGGGCCAGGGCTATGTGGCGGCTGTCACTGGCAGCATATCGCCTACCAGCGGCAACTTGACCTCAAGCGGGAAGTGGTGCGCGATCAGCTCGTGCGCATCGGCAAGTTTGAGGCGCCTCTTGTGCGCCCCACAATCCCCAGCCCACAGCCCTGGGGGTACCGGGTACACTCAACCTTCACGTTGCTACCTGACCAGCGGCCCGGTTTTTACAGCGACGACAACAGCCGCATCGTTCCTATTGAGACGTGCCCCATCTTACATCCGGCATTGCTAGATTTGCTCGAGACACTTGACCTCGACGCGCCACAGATCGAGCGCATCAGGTTTCAGGTGGGCAGCGATCCCGACGATCGCATGCTCATCGTACAGACTGCCGATGATACTGCGCCGGAGATTGGAGTGGACTTTCCGATCTCGGTCAACCTGCTCACACGGGACAACGAACCGGCCAACCTGATCGGCAACGCACACGTCACATACCGCATTCGGGGGCGCAGTTTCCGCGTGACAGCGGGGGCTTTCTTCCAAGCCAACCTGCCCGTAGCCGAAGCACTGGTGGGGCAAGTGCTTGCCTACCTTAATTTGCACGGCAGCGAGGAGGTGCTCGACCTGTACAGCGGCGTAGGGCTGTTCACCGCCTTTCTTGCCGAACGCGCAGGGTTGGTGATCAGCGTGGAGAGCTATCCCCCCGCTGTGACCGATGCCGACGTTAATCTGGGCGATCTGGACAATGTGGAGCTCATCGAGGGCAACGTGGAAGATGTGCTAGAGGATATGGAAGAGACTCCCGATGCCGCCGTGCTTGATCCACCACGCAGCGGTTTGCACCCCCGCGCACTCAAGGCGTTGGCACGGCTGGCCCCGCCGACGATCGTCTACGTCAGCTGCGATCCGGCCACTTTGGCCCGCGATGCACGACAGTTGGCCCAACATGGCTACCGCCTTGTTGAGGTGCAGCCGTTGGATATGTTCCCCCAGACTTACCACATCGAGGCAGTTGCCCTGATGCAGCGATAATGCTAGGCTACTGGATGCAAAGAGTTAATCCCAAGCAAGGAGGTAGCCTGACCATGAAGTATCGTATCACAGGTAGTACAATGCAGTCGCTGGATGTGCTCCTTGAGCGGGGCGAGGCCGTCTTTACAGAGGTCGGTGGAATGGCGTGGTATCGCGGCGATGTGGATATGAAGACCAACATGCCCGGTGGCCTGATGGGCGGACTGAGTCGCGCTCTCTCCGGCGAGTCGCTGTTCCTGACAACCTACACAGCGCTTTCCAATCAGGCTGTGGTGACCTTCACCCCTGAAACGCCGGGGGCAATCGTAGCCCGCGATCTAGCACCCGGTGAGACGCTTATCGCCCAGCGCGATGCCTTTATGTGTGCCCAACAAGGGGTGCAGGTAGCCATCCACTTTAAGCAGCGGTTAGGCGTCGGGTTGTTCGGCGGCGAGGGCTTCATCCTGCAACGTATCACCGGACCAGGTATCGTTTTCTTTGAGATTGACGGCGAAGTGCGCGAGGTGGAGCTCGCGGCCGGGGAGAAGATTTGTGTCGATCCCGGCCACATCGCTATGTTCGATGCTACCGTCACACACAGCATTGAGCGGGTGAAGGGTGTAACCAACGTCCTATTTGGCGGTGAAGGGCTGTTTTTAGCCACGTTGACCGGCCCGGGCAAGGTGTGGTTACAAACCATGCCCTTCTCCAACCTGATGGCCAAGATCATTGCCCGTATGCCCAAGAGCAGCTGAGCGGGGCA
>DAOTYL010000135.1:0-9692 GCA_034434955.1 Anaerolineae bacterium
ATGCCCGGGAATTGCGCCTCCACTTCTGGGACGCGCTTCCCTACGGGGAACAGCGTCACTTTCACATCGGGATTCTGGCGCAGAAACTCGATCAGCCAGTATTGGATCACATCGCTGTAGATAAAGTCGTCTATGGTGATCGCCACGCGCGGCTCGTCGGGATTGCCCCGCTCGGTAAACAGGATGCCCGTGTTGGGATCGGCAGGGGTGACAGTAGCAGTAGGGATCGGCGTAGCGGTGGCAGTTGCGGAGGGCGCGGGGGAGGCTGTCGGCGTTGTGGTGGGTAGATGGACAACCGTTGGATCGGGAGCGGCGATGGTTGGCGCATCCACCGCCGTGATGCTGCCTGTGGCCGGTCGGCAGGCGCTCACCATCAGCAGTGCCCCCCAAAGTGCAAGCCCTGCTCGCCTTATGGTGCGCATAGGCCGCCCTCATTGAACCACCAGGCGCTGATATTCCACGTCAGCGCATCGTAGGGGCCGGGGGTGATGCCGCATACGTAAGGGGCGCTCGCCGCGAGACGTGGGCGGGCGAACAGCGGCAGCACGGGTAGCTCCGCCGTGAAGATGGCCTCATGCTGCGCATAGGCGGCCCGCTTCTCATCTATGCTCAATGCCAGCACTGCCCGCACAACGGCCAGATCGGCTTCCGCGTTACACCATCCGGCGTAGTTCTGCCCCTGATAGTCGTTCTCCAGCGTGGGGATGTTGGCGTAGGCCACCCGCTCTATCATCTGCTCCGGCGTGAGGAAGCGTTCCTCTATCTCCCAACGGTGCGCCAACGCCAGCGTGAGGGGGTGGCGGAACACATCCGCGCCCACCCAGCGGCTGATGCCGTCCGGATCGGGGCGCACCGCTGCCGCCAGTAGCGCCATGTCAAACGTGCGGCGCACCAGCGGCCCTTCGCGGCTGAACAGCACCTCCGGTGTGACCTCCTGCACGCTGACGCTCATCCCCACCTGCGCCAGATCGCTCACCAGTTGCGCGGCCATTTGGGCGCGTAGGGCGTCGCCTGCCGGAATGAGCAGCGTCGGCGTGAGCGGCGTCCCTTCGGCGATGGCCCACGTGCCGCGCTCGCAGGCATATGTGCCGCCTACTCCGTGATATTCGCGCACGCCGTCGCCGTTATCGTCCCGCCAGCCGGCCTCCTCTAGACGCGCCCTTGCTGCTGCCACATCGTAGGGATAACGGGTCAGCCTCTCGCCTGCATAGGCCCAATGATCGGCGGGCAGCCAGGTGTCCAGCGTTGGCAGATCAAGCCCCCACAGCGTCTGCGCTAGTGCAGCACGGTTGACGGCCAATGCCACCGCCTGCCGCAGGCGCACATCGGCGAAAAACGGCGTGCGCTCGCCGGCAGGCGGATAGGTATTCAAGATCACCTGCTCAACGACCGCCCCGGCCCACGTATAGAGGCGCAGCCGCCCCGCCGCTTCATCCTCGCGCAAAGTGGGCAACTGGCTGGAGGGTAGGCCGCCGTCCAGCACAAGGTCACAGCCGCCCCCGCTTAGCTCCGCTGCGATCTGCTCCGCAGCAGGCACCAGGCGCACCGTCACGCGGGGGATCGCCCTTCCTGCATGGGGATGGTGACGGTTAACCTCAAAACGCAGCCCATCAGCGTTCCATGAGGACAGGCGGTACGGCCCTAATGTAACGCTGAAGAGTTGGGCGTCGCTCAACGTTGTTGGATCGGTGTCGGCGAACACATGGGCGGGCAGCGGCGGCTGTGAGGGCACGTAGGGATATTCGGCACCCTCCGCTGCCGTCACTTCCAGCGTCAGATCGTCCACGCGCTGCGCTGCGATCACTTCAAAGGTGGGCGCGTAGGGAAAGGCAGGCAGCCGCAGGCCCAACAGCGCGTCCTCGACGCTAAACGGCTGACCGTCTGACCACATGAGGCCGTCGCGGTAGCGCAGCGTCACCGTAATGGTACTATCGGAGTTGCGGCGCAGGGAGCCGTCCTCTGCACTCGGCAAGGCTGTCAACAGGTCACCTGCCTCGGCTGCATAATCATCGCCGAACACTGCCGCTTGAGGCGCTACCAGCTGCCGCAGCGCTACAGCCAGCACATCGCCGCTGGTGACGAACGCCTGTGGCAGGTAGGGGGTGCAGATCACCAGCTCCTGGCGAGGAATGGGCGTCTCGGTGGGGGGGATAGCCGTCGGCTTTGGGGTGGCCTGCGGCAATGGCGTGTTATCAGGTGGGCTGGGCAATGTACACGCCGTCAGGAGCATCCCCACGACTATGCCCCACACGGCGAGGCGTGTAGGGCGCACCCTTCTGCTACCTCTCATGTGTCCTACCCGCGCAGCCGCTGGCCATACTGCCGCTCATAGTACTCACGGAACTCGCCGCTCTTGATCTTGCGCCACCACCACTCGTTTTCCACATACCAGCGCACGGTGGCCTCCAAGGCCTGATCGAAGGTGTAGGCTTGCTCCCATCCCAGCGCATGCAGTTTTGCCGTGTCCAGTGCGTAGCGGCGATCGTGGCCGGGGCGGTCGGCCACCGGACGGATCAGCGACTCCGGCTTGCCGAGGATGCGGAGCATCTGACGCACCACGTCAATGTTGTGGCGCTCGTTCTCCCCACCGATGTTGTACACCTCGCCGGGCACACCGCGCTGAAGCGCCAGCTCGATGCCGGAGCAATGATCCTCCACGTAGAGCCAATCGCGCACCTGCATCCCGTCGCCGTAGAGCGGCAACGGCTCGTTGTCAATGGCGTTGGTGATGAAGAGCGGCAGCAGTTTCTCCGGATACTGATAGGGGCCAAAGGTGTTGCTGCCGCGTGTGATGATCACATTCATGCCGTAGGTGACGTGATAGGCATGCGCCATCAGGTCGCCTGCCGCCTTGCTGGCCGCATAGGGGCTGTTCGGCTCCAGCGGGTCGCCTTCCTTGAAGAAGCCCTGGGGGATTGAACCATACACCTCGTCGGTGCTTACCTGCAAGAAGCGCTCTACGCCGTGCTTGCGGCTCTCGTCCAGCAGGATGTAGGTGCCCACCACGTTGGTCTGAATGAAGGCATCGGGGTTGAGGATGCTGCGGTCCACATGCGATTCGGCGGCGAAGTTGACCACCGTATCAACTTCATTGGCGGCCAGCACACCGGCTACCGTCTCGCGGTCGGCGATGTCCCCGCGCACGAACTTGTAGCGCTCATCCTGTGAAACGTCTTCCAGATTGTCCAAGTTGCCCGCATAAGTCAGCTTGTCGTAGACCACAATGCGGATGTCGCGGTATCTCTTTAGCATGTAGCGCACAAAGTTGCTGCCGATAAAACCGGCTCCGCCCGTCACAAGCAGGTTCTTCATCTTGGCCCATCCTCACGGCTGATTAGCATCATAGGGGGCAATTGTAACCACAAACGCCGCAGAAGACACCCCGCATCCGGGGCGCAGCGGCGCAGAGGAGCGTTGGGGTTACATTACCCCGGGCAGGGCATGGCCGACGGCAAGGCTGATGCTGCCCAGTGCACGGTGAGCGGCATCGCGGATTTCGTGATGCGGATCGCGCAGGGCGGCATAGAGCGGCCTGAGGGCATCGGCAATGCCCAGCGCCCCCAGCATTTCGGCGGCGGCGAGGCGCGTTGGCTCATCGCCCTCCTGCAGGGCGCGTATGATCTGCACAATGCCTTGTGGCCCGGGCGCAATGCTTTCGTTGCGGGCCTCCAGCCACTTGAGCAGCCAGAGGGTATCTTCCAAAGAGGGCAAGCCGACAGGGACAACTTGGGCGGCCTCGCCCGCACGGCGTACATCCATCACGTCAGAGGCAGCGGCACGCACCAGCCAGTTCTCATCACGGCGCTCCATCTCGGCGATGAGGTCCACCGCCCATTGCTCATCCAAGCGATTCAAGCCGTAGATCGCCGCCCGACGGGTCGCCGGGTCGGCCTCGGCGGCGGCTTCGCGCAGCACCTCGTGCCCTTCCCCAATAGGGTTGACGGCGGCAAGCATCTCTGCGGCGGCGCGGCGGGCCAGCTCGCTGCCGGAAAGCAAGACCTGAATGAGCGCGTTCAGCGCCGTGCGCGAAGCAATAGCCCCCAGCGCCAGGGTGGCGGCTACTTCTACTTTGATGGCCTCGTCGCTGAGCATTTCGCTAAGCGGAAGGGCTAGTTCAGGATCACCCAGCGCACCGAGACCCAAGGCGCTAAGGACGCGCACGTGCGGATCGCTGCTCTTCAGTCCCTCGCGGAAGATGTAGGCCACGTTGGGATCGCGCGAGGCGACCAGCGCCGCCATCACGCGCTCACGGATGAGCGGATACTGAGGGGGATTGAGCAGCAAGGCCGCCATGCGCTTGAAGAAGGCGCCCCGCCAACGGGCGTTGGGGTCGGCGAAGGCTGCCCAGTGCGCCACAGTGAGCAGGCGATCGTGTAGGAGGGAGGGAGGCTCGGCCAGACACCGTTCGACATAAGGGGAGACGTCCTGCAGAGCAGCGAGGAAGGGAAGGACCTGCTCGTGGCGTGGCGATCTATTCAAAAGGTCCTCGCGGAAGGGAGCATCGCGCAGGGAACGGGCGGCGAAGTAGGCGGCGAAGTTCGGATGGCTGAACGTCAACCGACCCCCGCTGCGCTCGGTGAGGAGGTGCGCCTCTTGGGTGGCGATATGCAGAAAGCCCGCCGTGTCCAGAGGGGCGCGCCCGGCCAATGTGTCCACCACCGTGTTGACCAGCATAGTGGCCTCTTCAGCGGGCAGGGCGGTCTCGTCAGGCTGCTCAAGGAGCGTGGCAGCCATGCGCTCCAAAGCGGGGTGCAAGTCCGGTGCAGGAACGAGGCGGTTGACGAAGGCGCGGTACCAGCCGATGATGCCTTCGCCCGGGTCATCGCCCGCCAAGGTGGCCCAGATATGCAGCGTCGCATCCAGCGGGGTAAGGGCGCGGTTGCCGCGCACGGCGCGGCGCACGATTTCTTCGGCGGGCGGTGCGGCGGGTTGGTCGGGCGTGCCGCCGATGCGTGGCCAGGCAGCGGCCCACAGGCGTCCCAGTTCGGCGAAAGCGGCATTCCCCCAGGGTAGGATAAAGACGGGCGCCAGACCGAGGTCAAGCAGCGGCCCAAAGCCGCGCAGTGGCCCGCTCATCACCAGTCGATTGCCCGGGTAGGTCTCCATCAGCACGCGCAGCCAAGCGAGCACCTGCCTGCGACGTGCGGGCGGCAGCTCATCCCATCCATCGGCGAGGATAAGGCCGCGCCCTTCTGCCAGTTCGCCCTGCACGGCACCCAATAGCCATGCTGCCAGCCCGCGCAGGCGCAGACGCACCGCCTCGGTCAGCGGGTCAAGGGGATCGGCGCCCGGCTTGTAGGCCTGCGGATCGAGGTTCACATCATCCAGATGGAAGTACACAGGCAAGCGCACTTCGCGCAGCAGGCCATCGGGTTGATCGGCTTGTGTCTGGCGTGCTGCGTAGAGGGCGATGAGGGCAAGGGCAACCGTGCGTCCGCTGCCCGGCAGGCCCAATAGGGCAAGGTTCGGTGCGCCGCGCAGCAGGCGCTTGAGCGGGATGTGAGGGATTTCATAAGGTGCGATGACCTGCGGCCAATCGGGGATGAGGGGCAGGATGTGTAAGGGATGCTCGTATTCGGGGGCCTCTTCAGCTAGGGGGTCAAAGGGACGCGGCAGGGTGTAGAAGCGCGGGAGGACGGCGATCTGCTCAAGTGGGACAAGGTGCCCGGCCAAATGCAGGCTGTTGGCGAGGTCGGTCACTGCCTCGCGATAGGTGGCCTCGGCGCCCCGCGTCAGCCGTTCCCGTGTGACGGCGGCCTGCTGTTCCACCGTAGTGCGCAGGGCGCGGATACGCTCGCGCTGGGTGTAGAGCAGCGTCGCTAGAATGGCAGTGAGTATAATGCCGACGATCAGCGAAATGAGGTCTATGACGATCATGGCTGCTGTCCCCGTGCTTTAACCACTCCGTCATTGCGGCTCCCATCCCCCGCGTTTGCAAGGAGGGGAGAGAAGCCTCCCAGCCCTTCGTAGGCGTTCTAGTAGGCGTACAGGATGCGCCCGCAGGTGGGACAGGTCAGCACCTCACCGCGGCGCACTTGCTGCCTCATGCTGGAAGTGAGCTGCACACCGCAAACGCCGCATTCGCCGCTGGGGCTGAGTGCGGTTACCGCCACACCGCCGTGCCGTCGGCGTAGGCTATCGTAGAGGCGCAAGTTGGCGGCTTCAACAGCGCGGCGTGCTTCGGCGACCTGTGCACTGAGGCTCTCCAGGCGAGCCTGCAAGTTAGCCTGCTCTGCCGTCAATTCGCCCAGCGCACTGGCCTGTGCGGCGCTGATGCGTTCAAGCGCTGCCTGCGCTTCGGCCAAGCGGGCCGTGTCCTCCTCAACGGCAAGCATCGCCTCGATGATGGGTTCCTCAAGTTGTTCGTAGCGACGGCGCAGTTCGGCCAGCTTGCCCTGCATATCGGTCAGTTCGCGGGGGTTGGTGACCTTGCCGGAATACAGCCGCTCCTCAATGGCGTCGGCCTCTTCCTTCAGTTGCCCGCGCTCCAGCTCCAAGTCCATTTGGCGCGTTTTCCACGCCTGTAGGGAGTCACTCGCGGCGCGGACGGCTTCCTGCGCGGCGCGCAGCGCCTCGTTTTCCCCCAGCAGGCGCTCAATCTCAGCCAGCCGTGCGCGGATGGCGTCTATTGCACTGTCCAGCGTTTGCAGATGATGGAGGGCGGCTGTCTGGGTCACCGTTGGGCCTTTCTCTCGCATAAACGGTGTGGAGTGCAGATGCGATGGGAACAAAGTGCAGTTCCCTTCTGGCACGGGGCACATTATACTACTGGCCGTAAAAGGGTCACAACGGGCAGAGCACCGCAAGCGAGGCGCCGCCGGAGAACGATCATGATCGCAGAGAGCGCTATTGACAGCAGCGAGTGGCGCTGGGTCATCATCTCCAGCGCACTCCTCCTCATCCTCATCTCCGTTCCCTTTATGTGGGCCTATGGCGTAGGCGCTCCCCAAGCCGAGTTTATGGGTGTGCTGGTCAACCCTATTGATGGGGCATCCTATCAGGCCAAGATGGCGCAAGGGTATCAAGGCCACTGGCTGGCGCAGTTACCTTATACGCCGGAGCCGCATCAGGGCGCGTTCCTCTTTACGGTGTATGTGGCGCTAGGGCATCTCGCACGCCTGCTGAACGTCTCGCCCATTCTCGTCTTCCATGCGGCGCGGCTGGTGGGAAGCGTGCTGATGGTGGTGGCAATCTACCGCTTCGTTGCTGATTGGACGGATGACGCGGCGCAGCGGCGCATTTCGTGGGGCTTGGCCATGATCGGCGCGGGGTTTGGCTGGGTAGCCCTGCTGTTCCGCCATGTAACGCCTGACATGCTGATCCTGCCCGAAGCGTTCCCCTTGCAGGCGGCCTACACCAACCCCCATTTCCCGTGGGCGATCGCCATTGCGTTGACCATCGCCCATGTGCTGGCCCGCAAGGCGCTGATGGAAAGCGATCTCCCCGATCTGAACGTGGAAACGGTGGCCATGGCCTTTGGGACGGTGCTGCTGGTGAGCATGTCGCCTTTTGTGCTCGTGCCGATCGGGATTGGGTATGCCGCATTGCTGATCTGGATCACGTGGCAGCGTCGAGCGTTGCCGCTGCGTGCCTTGAGCTGGGGCGGCGTGGTGCTGATCTTCGGCTTGCCGCCAGCAGCCTATACCATGTGGGCAATTTCGGCTGCGAATCCGGCCTTCCGGGCCTGGATGCAGCAGAATGTGACTCCCTCGCCCCCCGTTTGGGATTACCTCATCGCCTTTGGTCCGCTGCTTGTGCTGGCCGCCGTGGGGATATGGGGGTCGCGGCGCAAATTGCAGGGCGGTGATGTTTTCCTGCTGGCGTGGCTAGTCAGTTCGGCGGTGATGCTCTACGTCCCCATTGGGTTGCAGCGTCGCTTTGCGATGGGACTGATCGCGCCGCTGGCAGTTTACGCCGGACGCGGGTTGTGGCGTGTGCTCCTCTCCGGGATGCGGGGCGGGAAGGGCCTCGTCGCAGTGGTGCTGGCCTTCAGCACGTTTATCCCCACGACTGTGCTGGCCATCGTCACGCCGATGATAGGCGCTCTGCAGCTGATGGAGGAGGGCGGCGGATCGTACTTCCTCTACACGAACGAGGTGGAAGCGCTGGAGTGGCTGGAGCAACATGCCGCTCCGCAGGGGGCGCTGGTGCTGGCCTCGCCGGAGATAAGCCTCTTTGTGCCCTTACATGGGCTGCGCGTGGTGTATGGTCACCCCTTTGAGACCCTCAACGCCGAGGTGCGTCGAGAGGCTGTGCTGGACTTCTTCAGCGGTCGGGATTGCTCGGTGGTGACTCAAGAGGGCGTTGACTACGTGCTGGTCGGCCCCCGTGAGCGGGCGCTGGCGGCAGGCGGCAGCATGTGTCCGCTGAGCGAGCCGGTGTTTACTTCTGCGGACGGCGAGGTAGCCGTGTATGCGGTCTCCGCTGACTGAGCGCGGCTGGGCGCTGGTACGCGCAGCCTGCATCGGGCTGCTGGTGGCGACCGTCCTGCTGCTGGTGCCACCCGGCCATCTGCCTTATCCACCGCAGAGTGCTTATTCGGACGCCGCCATCGCCCACTGGCCGGCGGCGCACTTCCTGCGCGAGAGTGTGTGGCGCTTCGGCGCATGGCCGCTGTGGAATCCCCTGCGGATGTTGGGCCAGCCTTTCGCCGCCAATCCGCTTAACAAGGTGTGGTATCCGCCGCAGTGGCTGGTGCTGATTGTCCCTCCTACCTTGCACCTCAACCTGCTGATCTATCTGCACATGGCGTGGCTGGCACTGGGCATGGTAGCGTGGCTGCGTGCGGAGGGGCTGCATCCGCTTGCCGCTGCATTCGGCGTGTTGGCTTGGGGCTTGAACCCCAAACTGATGGCGCATCTGGGAGCAGGGCATTTAGACATCGTCTACGCACTGGCGTGGACGCCCTGGTTGCTGTGGGCGGTACGGCGCACGGTAGGTGATGCGGCCTGCGTGTGGCGAAACGGCTTGCGTCTCGGCGGGGTGGCAGCATTGTTGGCGCTAGCCGACCTGCGGATCGCCTTCTATGTGCTGCCGATGGCGGCGATCTATGGGCTGGCGATAAGAGATGAGCGGGCTTGTACCTCTTCTCCGCAGGGTAGAGAGGGGGGGATCGAACGACCGCCGAGGGCGCTGGCGGCGAGCGGCAGCCTTGCGGTTGTTCTCTTGCTGCTGCTGACCGCCGTGCAGACGATGCCACTTGTGGCGCTTGGCCCCTACCTGACGCGAGCGGCGATCACGCCGCAGGAAGCAGCGGCCTTCTCGCTGCCGCCGCGCTATCTGCTAGGCGTGCTCTTCGCCGATACGGGAGGCTTCCACGAGTGGATGACGTACCTCGGCCTACCGGTGCTGGCGCTGGCGGCCGCGGCGCTTGTGCGGTGTGGCAGACAGAGGCGAACGCTGATGTGGTCGCTTGTTGCGGCGTTTGCCCTGCTGTGGGCGCTGGGGGAGCACGGCCCGCTGTTCCCGTTGGCAGCGCGGCTGCCGTTGATAGGTTGGTTCCGCGTGCCGTCGCGAGCGTGGCTGGTGGTCGCCTGGAGCCTTGTGGCGCTGGCCGCACACGGTTTGCATGACCTGCTGACGCGTCCACCGTCCCGAATGGGGCAGCTGGCTGGGATGGCGCTGGCGGTGGGCGGTGTGGTGTGGCTGATCACTGCATGGGCTGCCCTGCCGGATGCGCCGCCAAGCGTGGC
>DAOTYL010000136.1:0-3105 GCA_034434955.1 Anaerolineae bacterium
TATAGAGAGGGGAAAGCACAAACGATGGCTGTGACTGCCCAAATGGTGAAAGAACTCCGTGACGAGACGGGAGCTTCTTTCTTAGACTGCAAGAAGGCTCTTGAAGAGTACGGCGGTGATGTGGAACGCGCCAAGAAGTATCTGGCGGAAAAAGGGCTTGCCACCGCCCGCAAGAAGGCGGATCGCGAGGCCAGAGAGGGTGTGATTGAAACCTACACCCACCCCGGCGCACGCGTGGGAGTGATGCTGGAGCTGAACTGCGAGACCGACTTTGTGGCCCGCACGGAACGCTTCCGCGAGCTGGCCCATGACCTCGCTCTGCACATCGCCTTTGCTGCGCCTGCCTATGTGGATGTTCAGGATATCCCACCGGCTGTGTTGGAGGAACAACGCGCACGCTTCAGAGAGGAAGCCAAGGCGCAGGGCAAGCCCGACAGCGTGGTGGAGCGCATTGTAGAGGGTAGGCTGGAAAAATACTACGCTGAAGTCTGCCTGCTGCGCCAGCCGTTTGTCAGGGACGATGAGAAGACCGTTGCCGATATCATCGTTGCGGCCATTGCCGAGCTGAAGGAGAATATCCGCGTCAGCCGCTTTGTGCGCTACGCGCTCGGCGAAGCGCCGGACGGGAGTGGAGGGAACCCAGCCTAAAGGGAATCGGTGGGGGATTAGGGGCTTGCTCTAATCCCCCTTCTTTATCGCTGCAGAAACTGCAAACGGGGGCAACTGTGAGTCAGACGCTATCAGGTACGCCAAAATATCAGCGCATTGTGCTCAAGCTGGGGGGTGAGGCGCTCAGCGGCGAGGACGGATTCGGCATTGACCCGGCCCGCGCCTCCTGGATTGCCGGATTGATCAAGCGCGTTCGCAAGTACGGCGTGGAGGTAGCGGTGGTGATCGGCGCAGGTAATCTGTGGCGCGGTCAGATCGGCATCGCTGCCGGTATGGACCGCGCAACCGCCGATTACATGGGCATGATCGCCACCGTGATGAACGCCCTCGCGTTGCAGGATGCGCTGGAGCGCATCGGCGTGGCCACACGTGTGCAGACGGCCATCGAGATGCGTTCCGTCGCTGAACCGTACATCCGGCTGCGTGCCATCCGCCATCTGGAGAAAGGGCGGGTGTTGATTCTGGCAGCAGGCACGGGCAATCCCTTCTTCACCACCGACAGCGCCGCTGCCCTGCGCGGTATGGAGATCAACGCCGATGTGCTTATCAAGGCCACCAAAGTGGATGGCGTTTACGACAGCGACCCTAAAACCGATCCCAACGCCAAGCGCTATGACCACCTCACTTTTATGGAGGCCATCAACAAGCGCGTGCGCGTGCTGGACAGCACGGCCATCACGCTCTGCATGGATCACCACCTGCCCATTATCGTGCTCAACCTGTGGAATGAGGGCGATCTGGAGCGCGCCGTCTTCGGTGAGAAGGTGGGCACCATCATCAACGGCTGAGGCCGAAGCAAGGACACGCTACTGCAACTGGAACGAGGCCATGACGTTGCCCGCCGGCTGGCCGCTGTCTCCCACAAAACTAAGCACATAGGTGCGCCCGTTATGGGGGATGAACAGCACGATTATGCCGTTGTCCGTTGTAGCCTGTGTGCCGGGATATGAGCCAATGCTAACATCGCCGGTGGTGTAACTCCGGCCGGCGAACTCGGCGGCCATCACCTTCGGCAGGATGGCGTTCACATCCGTCCCGTTGATGACGCGCACAAAGCCTTTCCCTGCGCCGCTTGGCGATTTGAAGCGCACGTCCGAGGTGTCATCCCCCACCCACGACCACTCCCAGGCGTTGGGCACTTTGATTGAGTAGCCGTAGTCCGTGTTGGTGTAAGTCAGCACCAGCGTCGTGCCCGCATTGTAGCGTGCAAGGTATACGAACTCGGCGCAGCGGAAGAGGCCACCTCCTACATCCGATTTGGCAACCAGCCAGATCGAGTCGCCCTCCTCGGGCGGCGCATTCGGCCAGCGTGCCGCTGGCAGCACGATCAGCCCGATCTCGAGGTTGCCCTGCTCGTCAACTTCATCCTCGTAATAGGGTTCTCCCTTTGGCCAGCGGCACTCCGGCTCCCAGTAGAACGCCACTGCGCTGGAAGGAGGATAGTTGCTGACGGTTACCAACACAGTATCTGCCGGCTCCCCAAGCTGGGGCGAGAGAACCATGTTAGGCCCACTGCTGCCGGCGGGCTGGGCAGTTGATGGGCCTTCAGGGGTGGCCGTCGCTGGAGCGATCTCGGTAGGTTCGGGCAGCGGCGTTGGCCCCCGATCGGGCGTTGTGGACGGTGTAGGGGCCGCGCCACCCGTTCCCGTAGGCGACGGCGTGAGCGTCGGCGGGGCCAGGGTGCCTATTGAGAGGGTCGGGGCCAGGGTGATCGGCGTCCATGTGGGCGGAGGGGTAGCCGTCGCATCCACACCCGTGCCGGCATCGGCGGATTGCTCACCGCCTACCCCCAACAGAGCGCAGCCGCTCAGCGTTGCTGCAAGGATGCTAATGATGAAGACGGATACCGTTCGGCTTTTCATAAGGTTGCTTTCCTGTGAGTTTCCCCGCCGGCTCGACCGGCAGAAGCAAACATGCCGTAATTATAGCGGAGATTGCCCTCTAACGGCCTACTCCCGTATGCTTTTCGGCTGCTCAACGGTGGGTAGGGGCGTAAAAAATCACGGCGTGGGAGGCCGTTCGAATCGCGAAGGAGCGAGAGGCATGAAAAGCGCAAAAGCGGCCTCTTGCATCACAGGACAGGGCAAAGCCCCCACTTCCTTCGGGTTGCGATGTAGCATCGCTGCGCTGAGGCCAACAGGTGGGACAGACGGCTACTCTTCGGTAGGAGTGTACGGGTACACCCAATCGCCTTTGCGCACCTCGCCCGTCACCAGCACGGCCACTTCCTCGTTGGCGTAGGCCTCGTTGATCGGCTGGTGGTTGACCTGCATGCTTTCCACCTGCTGGACAAAGTTGGTGCGGTTCCCGTAGAAATGCACCCAGTCGCCCAGCGCCAGCCGATCGAACAGGCGGATCACGGCCACGCTAATGCGGTCAAAATAGTGCGTCACCTGCCCGATGGGGCGCACTTCCTCCGACATGGCATCTCCTCCC
>DAOTYL010000137.1:0-7946 GCA_034434955.1 Anaerolineae bacterium
ATGTCGCGCCGCACCCTGCTTATCATCACTCAGGTGATCCAGCTTGCGCAGGCAGTTATTCTCGCCGCCCTCACTTTCAGCGGGCGGATTGAGGTGTGGCACGTAATTGCGCTTTCAGCGATGCGCGGATTGGCCAACGCCTTCGACGCCCCGGCGCGGCAGGCCTTCGTTGTGGAGATGGTGGGCAAGGAAGATATGTCAAATGCCATCGCCCTCAATTCGACGCTGATGAGCCTAGCGCAGATTCTGGGCCCCTCACTGGGTGGCATCATCGTTGCCACACTGGGGACGGCGTGGGCCTTTACTATCAATGCGATTTCATTCTTGGCCATCCTGATTGCGTTGATCCTGTTGCGCGTGACCCCTTCTAGGCCCAGGCTGGCCAAGCAGTCACCGCTGGCCGACCTACTGGAAGGCATGCGTTTCATCTGCCGCACCCGTACCATCGCCGCCCTGATGGTGATCGTGCTGGCTGTTGCCTTGTTCGGGGCGAACTACCGCGTCTTGCTGCCTGTGGTGACACGCGAGGTGCTGGGGAAGGGTGAAGTAGCCTTCGGCTTGCTCAACGGGGCCAGCGGGTTGGGGTCTGTGATAGGCGCATTACTTGTTGCCTCTTTGAGCAGCCAACCACGTCGTGGGCGCTACCTGAATGCGGTTAACATCCTCCTGCCGGTGATGCTCATCGCTTTGGCTTTCTCGCGCTCTTATGTCCTCTCGTTGCTGATTCTGGTACTGGTGGGCATGAGCTACACGCCGCAACTCTCGCTCTCTAATATGCTCATCCAGTCGCACATTCCGGATGAGATACGCGGGCGAGTGATGTCCGTCTATACGTTGCTAATTTTTGGGGCTTTCCCCCTGGGTGGGTTGATCGCCGGCACACTGGCCGATCGGTTCGGTGCTGCGCTGGCGCTGGGGTTCAGCGCCGGGGCCATGATCGCCGTCAGCCTGCTGGCGCGGATCATCGTGCCGCAGCTACAGGGCCTCGAGTAAAGGATCAGCGGGCCAGTAGGCTGCTTGCCTGCTCGCGGGGGATATGGGTCAACGTCACCGATTTGAAGTGGCGCAGCAGAGCACGCACGCGGTCAAGTCTTGCGCGTAGATGGGCCTCCCGCGCCTGCCAAATGCCCATGACCTGCCGGATAACCAACTGGCTAGGACTGCGAATCTCAAGCACGGTCTCCTCTGCCGCTTCCTGCTGGATAAGCACCTCCAGTGCCGTGATCAATGTGTCATATTGGGCTTCGTGAATGGTCATGCCGTTGCCAAATTCAAGTCGGGTGACGGTACGCAGGCTGCCTTTGATAACGGCATAACTTCCTGATCCGGTGGCTCGGCTGCCGGAACTTACCGCATCGAAAACAAGCACGATCTTTGACACTTCACCCTCCTCACCCTCTTAGGACCAAACCTATTTTAGCACGCAGCGCTGGTCGGAGGCTATGCGGGTGGCACTACGGTATAATCCCCACAAGGGACACAGATTGGGGTGAAGTACTGTGTTTGCCGAGGTGCTGATAAACCTGCCGGTAGAGGGCACCTTCCACTATCACGTCCCCCCAGAGCTGGACGGCCAATTAAAAGTCGGCCACTTGGTGGAGGTCTCTTTTGGTGCGCAGAAAGCCCAGGGGGTGATCCTACGCTTTGATACGCAATCGCCGGTGGCCGAAACCAAGCCGATTGTCGCCCTTCTAGACCGCGATCCGGTCGTTGGTGAGGTGCAGCTTCAGTTGGCCCGCTGGATGAGCCATACTTATCTTGCGCCGTTGGCCGAGTGTGTGCGCCTTTTTATTCCGCCGGGCATGTCGCGGCGCGGCGACATGTTGATAACGCCCGTGATCCCGCCGGAGCAGATCGAGCCGCGTGACGACACACAGGCGCGCCTGCTGCGCCTGCTCCAGCGGCGTGGACCGCTGCGCGGGCGGCAGGTAGCCCGCTCACTCCCCCGCCGTTATTGGCAAAGGGCCGTAAGCGACCTCGTCGCGCGGGGGCTGGCGCTGCGCGAGCCGGTGCTTGACCCGCCGGCCATCAGCGGGAAGCGTGTGCGTGTGGTGGAGCCGGCTATCGCCCCTACACAGGTGGAACAGGCCATCACTCGCCATCTTGCTCCCGATGAGGCCCCCGTGAGTCGACGCAGGGCGTTGCAGCGTCGAGCGGACATCTTGCGCTTGCTGGCGCGGGCAGGCGAGCCGCTGGAGGTGGGCGAAGTCTATGCAGCGGTGCCAGGTTGCACACTCGCCGACCTGCGTGCCTTGGCTGAAGACGATCTGTTGATCTTGCGCGAGCAAGCCATCTGGCGCGATCCCTTGGTGGACCGCACCTATGTACCTGATACCCCTCCCCGCTTGACGCCACACCAGCAAGCGGCTTGGGAAGCGATCTGTGCGGCGCTGGAGGAGGACGCTCCCCAACCGATCTTGCTGCATGGCGTCACGGGATCGGGCAAAACGGAACTGTACCTGCGTGCTGTAGAGAAGGTTCTTGGCCAAGGGCGCACGGCCATTGTGCTGGTGCCGGAGATTGCGCTAACGCCGCAGACGATCCGCCGCTTTGGTGCGCGCTTCGCCGGGCGTATGGGCCTTGTTCACAGTGCACTTTCTGCAGGTGAGCGCTACGATACATGGCGGCGGGCACGTCTGGGCCTCATCGACCTCGTCATTGGGCCACGTTCGGCGCTGTTCACGCCGCTCCCCAACCTTGGTCTGATCGTGATCGATGAATGCCACGACGATAGCTACAAGCAATCACCGCCTATCCCCCCACCCTACTACCACGCCCTGCCGACGGCTATCGAGTTGGCGCGGCTGAGTCGGGCGCTGGTGATCATGGGGAGTGCTACACCGGACGTGGTCACTTATGCGGGCGCATCGCGGCCGGGTGATAAGCGCCGTGATTATGTGCTCTTGGAGCTGCCTGCGCGCATTATGGGCCACCGCGAGGCTATTGAGAAGCAGGCTATTCACTACCACATTAGGCAGACGCGCTACACTCACCATCCTGAAGACCCTGAAGAAGCAGTGATGATCGATCTCCCGCCCGTGCAGGTAGTGGACATGCGTCAGGAGTTGCGTGCCGGCAATCGTTCCATCTTCAGCCGGGCGCTTATGGCAGCGCTCTCGGAGACGTTGACACGCAACGAGCAGGCGATCCTGTTCCTCAATCGGCGCGGCACAGCTACCTATGTCTTCTGTCGCGCCTGCGGCCATGTGATGGCCTGCCCGCGCTGTGATGTGCCCCTCACTTGGCACGCCGACCCTGCCGATGTGGGCGCGGGCGATGGAGTACTGGTGTGCCACCACTGCGACTACCGCGCTAAACATCCTGAAAAGTGCCCTGCCTGTGACTCCGACCAGATTCGCTACTTCGGCGGGGGCACCGAACGCGTGGAGCAGGAGGTACGGAAGCGCTTCCCGCAGGCACGTGTTTTGCGCTGGGACCGCGACATAACAGGCGGTAAGGACGTGCATGACGCGCTGTTGCAGCGCTTTATTGCTCATGAGGCCGATGTGTTGATCGGCACCCAAATGGTAGCAAAGGGGCTGGACTTACCGCTGGTAACGCTGGTGGGCGTAGTCAGCGCCGATACAGCGCTTTATCTGCCGGATTACCGCAGCGGCGAACGTACCTTTCAGCTGCTCACACAGGTAGCAGGGCGGGCCGGACGCGGCCTGCTGGGTGGGCGTGTCATTTTGCAAACTTATGCGCCGGAGCATTACGCCATCCGCGCCGCCGCCGGGCATGACTTCGCTACTTTCTACGAGCGGGAAATGCACTACCGCCGCGAGCTGGGCTATCCGCCCTACACCCGACTGGTGCGGCTGGAGATCCGTGCACTTAGCGCGGACCGCGCCCAACGCAACGCAGAAAACCTCCATGCGCTCCTTGCCCAGCGCATTAATGAGCAGCGGCTGGTGCAAACTTCGCTCATTGGCCCTGCACCTTGCTTCTACTCGCGACGTGATAATCTATACCGCTGGCACATCATTGTGCGCGGACAGAATCCAACGGCTATCCTGCACGACTTGCGCCCCTCCCAGACGCTGTTCATCGATGTTGACCCGGTCTCGTTGCTCTAGGTCTTTGCTCACGCTTTCAACCTTAAAATATTCCCCGCTCCCTTGATTTCCCCCACCGGATGATCTATAATGAGGGCGGATTAGAACAAAAGTTCTATTCCCAAAGAGGGACGGAACCGGCCCTTTTGGTAGGATGGGGCAGCAAGTAGAGAGGGGCTTACAGGTAGCAGGGCCGGTCCCCCATTCTGTCGGTGTCAGTTCGGTGCGCAGTGATGGAGTGTTCCGCCATGAAGACGGGGATGTTGTGGTTTGATAACAGCGACCAGCGAGACCTAGAAGCCAAGCTGCAACGAGCGATCGCATACTATGAAAGCAAGTACGGTGTACGCCCCACGGTGTGCTATGTGCATCCTTCGTTCCTTGCTGGAAATCTCAAGCGCATCGCTGGTTTGGAGCTACGCACATCCAACACGATATTGCCGCATCACTTCTGGTTGGGGCTTGACAAATAGGCGGGGGAAAGCCGGTGGCCGTACATAAAAGGCCGCCGGCTTTCTTTTGGACGCGGAGAGATCACTTCCGGCTACGGATAGGCTGTAAGGCGACGGTTTCATCCCCTGCTAACAATCCGCTGCTCAGAGCGCCCTTGGGCGCCATGACGCGGCTTGCGGCGAAATACTCAAATTCGAAGCGCACCGCGTCCCCGGGCCGCTTGCCGGGCAGCGGCATCAGGCGCGCCGTGAGCGGCTTATCAAGGCGCAACGCCAGCGCGGCCATATCGGCCAGAATAGCCGTCAGCGCCCCCTCGTCCACATCGCCGGGCAGCGGGACCGTGTCCAAGCCAGTACCACATACCGCCGAACAAACCAACAGGCTCATGATATCGAGCTGGCCTTCCGCTGCCCGCTCGGCCAGCACATTGTCCTCCAGAACGGGCAGCATCAGCCCGCAGAAGCCCGTCCTTGTGAACTGGGCGCGGTCAAGGGCATCGGTGAGGAAAGCGGCGGCCAGCAATGACCCTTGGCTTCCTACTGCCGGAAGCCCTAGTTGCTCTAACGCCGCGCCGATGCTGCGTGCCTCTTCCGGGAAAGGTGCAAGCGAGAAGTCAATGCCCTGGAAAGCGAAGCCAAAAGGCTCCAACACCTGTCGCATAAGGCTCTGGATACGCCCTGCTTCTGCCTCAATGGCCTGTGTGAGTGCACCGCGTGCCTCGCCTAGTGTGGCGCTGCCAGAAACCGCTGCTACCACCAGATCGGCGCTCTCGGTAGCCACCGCCACACGCGGGGTGTCACCTTGGTGGTAGGCTGCCGGAAAGAACGGCGACCATGCCGGCACGTTCGCCAGAGCGGCCATGCGTAGGTTGGCGAAGCCGTCCTCGCTTAGCATTGCCACTCGTTGCACAACATCAGCTGCCCGCCGCACGCGCGGCAGACTGATGCCCTGCTCTCTGTTGGCTATCTCAATGCTGGCGAAAATCTTTTCTGTCCCCGCCAGGACATCTGGAATAGCCTCTATATAGGCTATGGGGTCGTCCAATCGCACCGGGCCAAGGGAGACATAGTCAATCTCGTGCACAAAGGCGAGGGCTTCCAGGTCTTTGGCCAGATCGACCGCATTGCCCGGACCACCTGCATCGGCCAGCGCAAGCGGGAACGGCTGGATAGCCGCACGGACGGTCTGGACCTCGTAGCCTCCCTTTTGGAGCACTTGACGGGCGGCTCGCAGGACCTCGCCCATTTCGGCGACGGCATCGGCTTCCACAGGATAAGTGATGTCAGCAAAGGCAGTGACCGAACGAATCCTCACAGTAACTCTCCTCTGTCGGTTGCGCTGGCGCTGTTCATCTATGCATCCCGTTCCATCCGCTGGCGGACCATCTCAAAGATCAAGATGCTAGCAGCCATGGCCACGTTTAGCGATTCCATCCCTCCCGGCATAGGGATGCTCACTCGAGTATGGGCCAGCCGCATAGCGCGCTCGCTAGGGCCGTGTGCCTCGCCGCCGACGATCAACGCCGAGGGCTGCGTCCAATCCACTTTGAAATAGGGAATGCCGCCGCCTGCACTGGCAAGGAATATGGCGTGCTCGCTCAGGCGGCTGGCGATGCCCTCCCAGCTCATCTGGCGGATAGGTAAACGGAAGTGCGCACCCATAGCGCTGCGCAGCACTTTCGGGTTGGTGGGGTCCACTGTACCGCTGGTGATCACCATCAGCGGTACAGCCGCCGCTGCTGCCGCCCGCATGATTGTTCCCAAATTGCCGGGGTCGGCCACGCCGTCGACGATCAGCGCATAGGAGAGATCGGCAGGTGGGGCTAGCGCCAAATCCGGCAGGACGGCCAGAATGCCCTGCGGCGTCTGGGTATCGCTCATGAGGCGCATCAGCGGCTCATCGACCGGTAATAGCACCGCGCCGAGAGTGCTTAACCTGTCCAACAGCTCCTTGCCTTCCGCACTGGCGGCGAACGCTTCGGTGTAGAACACCTCTTCAACAGGTACGCCCGCCAGAGCAGCCTCACGAACCAACCGCGCCCCTTCAATCACAAAGCGACGTGCCTTGCGGCGTGCCTGTCGGCGCGATTGGAGCGCACGTACCCGTCGGATGCGCTCATTGTGCTCGCTGGTGATCATGGCTGCCAGTGTACCATACCAAGGGGAACTGCCCAAAGATGGGGGCAGGCTGCTAATCGCTGGCCGCTACCGTGATGAGGTCCTTGATAGCCTCAAACTTGGCCGGGCCGATGCCGGATACATTCTGTATCTGCTCAATGGAGGTGAAAGGGCCGTGCTCCTCACGGTAGTCGATGATGCGCTGTGCCAGCGCCGGACCAATGCCGGGCAACGTTTCCAGTTCCGCTTGCGTGGCAGTGTTAATGTCGATCGGCCCTGACGGCACAGATGTGCCTTCGCTGGCCTGCGGAGCGGGCGTGGGGGCCTCGCCAACGCGTGGGATGTGAATATGTTCTCCATCACTGAGGCGCTGCGCCAGATTAATGCGATCGCGGTCTGCATCTGCTGTCAGTCCGCCGGCGGCATCCACTGCATCGCGCACGATGGCGCCGGGCGGCAAGACGTACACATCGGGATGGGCTACTGCTCCGCTGATGTAGACCTGTATCGGGCTGGGCGTAGGAGTTGGGGGCGATGTGGCACTGGGGAGGGGTGGCTCGATCACAAGCGGGGCGGGTGTCTGCCACCGCAACGCGAAGATGAGCAACGCTGTCGCAATGAGCAAACCCACAGCCGCTAGCACCGGTGTGCGGTATTTTTCGAGCCATTGATTCATTCCAGCCCTCCGAAGGGCAGGGCTTTGTGTCGGTATGATCTTAATAGGTTGCGGGCAAAAGACAAACGCCTGAGGGCAAATAAGCGCTCAGGCGTTGTGATGGGCGTCGGCCTAGGGCTATTTGCGTTCCTCAATCGGCACCCACTCTAGATCGCGTGGGCCGATATACTCCCCACGCGGGCGGATCAGCCGGTTGTCCGCCCACTGCTCCATGATGTGCGCCGTCCATCCTGCCACGCGGCTGATGGCAAACAACGCTGTGAACTGGTCAACCGGTATGCCTACTTGATAGAGGACAACCGCCGAATAGTAATCCACGTTGGCGTATAGGTTGCGCTCGATGAAGTACGGGTGGTTGCGGGCTTTCTGCTCCAGCCGCCAGGCGATCTCAAACCACGTGCTATCGCCGCTGCTTTCGGCCAGCGCCTTCGCCCGCTCGCGCAGGATGCGGGCACGCGGGTCTTCGACCTTGTAGACACGGTGGCCGATCCCCATAATGCGGATGTCGTTCGCCATGGCGTGCTCAAACCAGGCTTCTACATTCTCCGGGCTGCCGATGGCGAGGAACTGCTCCATCGCCTTCTGATTGGCGCCCCCGTGCGCTGGGCCTTTGAGGGTGCCGATAGCAGTTGTCACCGCCGAATA
>DAOTYL010000138.1:0-10478 GCA_034434955.1 Anaerolineae bacterium
TACGGGCGCACCACGATGGGGGTTATCCGCAGCCACTTCGTCATCGATGAGCAGGGGCGTGTGGTGGATGCGCGCGTCAAAGTCAGCCCAGAGGATAGCGTTCGGTACGCGCTGGAGGCGCTGGCGTAATCGCCTACACGCTTTACCAAGTCATCCGATAGAATAGTGGGGGGCTGCTCAAACGGCGCTGATTAGTGATAGTGGTGCGCAGGCCGTAAGTGGGCCTAGAGAATGCGCTGCATCATCTGCACAACAGCCTGATAAAGCGGGGACTCATCGCTCAGCTCAATCAGCGGGCGGCCTGTGAACTCGAACTCCATCAGGCTCTCATCCGTGGGAACGGTGCCCAAAAGGGGAATATCCAACACCTCAATCTGTGCCTGTAAGGCAGGGGGAATAGGGCCATTGAGGCGGTTGAGGATCAGATAGGCGTTCTCAATGCCGATATCTAGCTCATGGCGCAGGCTGGCGATGCGTCCGGCGGCCACAATGCCGCGCTGCGTCGGGTCGCTGATGATAAGCAGGTGCTGCACATCGCGCGTGGTGCGGCGGCTGAGGTGCTCCATGCCTGCCTCGTTGTCAATCACCACGTAGCGATAGTTACGGCTGATGGCATCCAACACCTGCCGCAGGTTGTGGTTCACGGCGCAGTAGCATCCCGGCCCCTCCGAGCGCCCCATGGCGATGAGGTCAAAACGATCTCCTTCGGCTAACGAGGAGCGCACCTCGTAATCCAGATACTCGCTTTTGGTCAACCCACCGCTAAGCGTGCCCATCGCTGCGCCGCCCGCCGTGAGCGAAGCCTTGACCTGCTCCAGCAGCCCTTCGCGGATGTCCCCTACCGTCCACTCCAGCTCAAGGCCCAGCACCATATTCAAGTTGCTGCTGGGATCGGCATCAATGGCCAAAATGGGGCCGGTTTGGCTCTGCGCCAGATATTTGATCACCATGGCAGCGATGGTGGTCTTGCCCACGCCGCCTTTGCCCGCTAGTGCGATGGTCGTTGTCATGTTCTTCTCCTCAACTTTGGCCCGAGGGATGTGCAGCGATCTCCTCCACCAGCTTGGCGGCGATCTGGCGGGCAGCGTCCCGCAGCGCCGGAACGTGGTCGTAGACCGGAATGCCCAGCCGATCGGCTTCCTGCACAGCCAGATCGGCAGGCAGGATACCCAGCACAGGGATGCCCGGCGTTTCGGCGGCAATGAAAGCCGCTTCATCCTCATTGCGCACTTTGTTGCCCACCAACCACAGGCGCGTGAGGCCGATGTCGTTGGCCAGTCGCTTGATTTGTGCCGCTGTGCCGAGGCTGCGGCGTGTCGGCTCACTGACGACAATCATGGCATCCACAAAGTCGACGGTCGCACGCCCCAGATGCTCCACACCCGCGTACATGTCTAGGATCAGCACATCCTCCGGGCGGAAAAGCAAATGCGTGAAGAGCGCCTTGAGCATGGCACTCTCCGGACAGATGCAGCCTGAGCCACCGAGGTCGACCGACCCCATCTCCAGCAGACGCACGCCGCGATGCACCACGCTGAAGCGTTCCGGAATATCATCTACACGCGGGTTGAGGGTGAAGAATCCCCCCACCGTGCCCGGCTTGGCACCAGTGCGCTCCTCGATGAGGTCATCCATCTCGGCGATGGGACGTAGCCGGGCACGCAGTTCGCTGGGGAAGCCCAGCGCCCCGGCCAAGCACGGCGCAGGATCGGCGTCAACGGCCAACACTTCGCGACCAGCATCGGCGTAGGTCTGCGCCAGCAGAGCCGCCAGCGTCGTCTTGCCCACGCCGCCTTTTCCACTGATGGCAAGTTTCATCTCAAACCTTCTTCGTGCTTATTACGTAGGGGCAGATACGCGATCTGCCCCTACGAGAGAGCCTTTTTGATTGTACCCAAACAAGGCCGTTTCCGGTTAGCCCTGCGCTGCCTTTTCCGGCTCTTGCAGGGCAAAATCCGGCGGGAGCAACCCAGCCTCAGTGACAATGCGAGGGACGATCTCCTCCCAGCCAACGGCCATAAGGTGGATGCCGTTGATGCCCTGCTTGCCCCGGACGGCCTCAATCAGCTCCAGCGCAATGGCGACGCCCTCCTCCGCTGCGCCGTCGCCCGCGTTCTCCATGCGCTTGAGGATGCGCTCCGGGATAAAGACGCCGGGCACCTCATAGTGCATGTAGGCTGCCATCTTGTAGCTCTTGAGCGGCGTGATGCCAATCAGGATGTAGACCTTGCCCAGCACATCGCGCTTGGCCAGCTCATTGAGCCACACTTCCAGGCCATCGGCGTCAAAGACGAGGTTGGTCTGGAAGAACTGCGCCCCTGCGTTGACCTTCTTCTGCTCGCGCAGGGCTTGGAAATCAGGCCGCGAGGCAAAAGGCGATGCCGCTGCGCCGAGGAAGTACTGGGGCGGATTTTTGATCGGACGCCCGTCCAGATACGTTCCCTCATCACGCATGCGGCGCAGAATCCACAGCATTTGGATGGAATCGATGTCCACCACATCCAGACGGCCCATCGGTGCAGGCCCCATGCGCCCTGAATCGCCGGAGAGACACAAGATGTTACGGATACCCAGCGCGCTCGCACCGATCACCTCCGCCTGTAGGCCGGTGCGTGTGCGGTCGCGGGCGGCGATCTGCATCACTGGCTCCGCACCTGCCTGCATCGCCAACACACTGCACGCAATGCTGGACATGCGAGCCGTCGCCGAGGGGTTATCGGTGAAGTTAACAGCGGCCACATAGGGCTTCACCATCTCTACAGTGCGCGTTAATTTGCCCGTAGCCACACTGAGGGGCGGTGCCACTTCGGCGGTGACGACAAATTGGCCCGCACGTAGCCGCCGCTCCAGTTCGGAAACCGGCTCGCTGTAGGCGGGCGGATGATAGGCGGCATCGCCTTTCCACCAGTCGGGCTGGCGCACCGGTCGGAAGACCGCCTCCCAGGTGCTTTCGCGCCGCTCGCGGTCGGCGGAGAGCATCCCGCTCACAAAGTTCCTGACGCCGACTTTGCCCACCTGCTGAACCACATCCAGCCAGGTCTCGCCGCCCACTTTATCCCAGTCCAAAGGCGGCAGCACCTCGAGCAAGCGCTCCTCGCGGCCCATGCGGAAGGCGCGTTCGTAAATCTTGTACCAGATGCAAGGGCGGGTGGGGTCTACGTAGCAGCGTTCGGGTGTGGAGCCGCCGCAGGGACCATTGCGTATCCCTTTAGGGCACTCCATAGGGCAGATGAAGGCCGTCTCCTGCAGCAAGCAGTTGCCACACATGCGGCAGCCGAAGAGAGGGCCTTTCACGGCCAATTCAATGGAAGCCAGCACGCGGCGGCCAAACGGTTCGCGTTTGAAAGGTCGGTAAGCAGGTTGCCAACGACGGGCGGGTGTGAAGATAGCCATCTCTTTCCCCTAGTGCTCCTTCCCGTAGAAGTTCATCCGGCCAAGCTCTCCTCAAGAAGAGAAGATAGACCTTGAGGATAGACATTATCAAGATAGCGCGGAACGCCCTATTTTGCCAGTGGCATTTGTCATAGGCAGGCCGTGACGTTTGGAACAAAAGTCGCCCTTATGGCTTGGCAGGGACTTGCCACAGCAAGGGCGAACCTTGCGGCCCGCCCTTGCTTGTGCGTCGCACAGGTAACACATATCACTGTTGGAGATACGAATCGGCGTAGATCACCTTGTTGAGCAGTATCTGGACGGTCTTCCAGATAGCGACCTGCTCCGGATCGCTCAAATCCACGTCTTCGATGGATGGCTCCTCCATCGCCGCAATGCGATCGTGAATCTTGAGGTACAGGCGCCGCACCGGCGTACTCTCGTCGCGCCGCTCGATGGTGTCAATCACCTCACGCAGTTTCTTGTCCAGCGGGTCGGCGATCATCATACGCAGACCAGCGCCCATCAACATGGCGCAATAGACGCGGTTGATGAGCGAGCGGTTGCCCGGCGGCACTTGGTTGGAGACGTTAGACAGCCCCACCGAGATAGCAGGAGGTGGGTCCCACACCACCTGAAGCGTGCGCACCGCCTCGATCAGCTCCGGGCAGTATTCCTGACAGCCGGAGACGGTCAGCACCAGCGGGTCAATGATGAGGTCCTCGATAGGGAAGTCGATCTCCAACATGCGCGGGATGAGCTTCTCGATGGCGATGGTAACCCGCTCCTCGGCACTGACAGGGATGCCGCCCTTGCCCATGGTGAGGGCGATGAGCTTAGTGTTGTACTTCTTGGCCACCAGCGGCACATTCTGCAACCGCTCCTCCTCCGCAGAGGTGGAGTTGATGATCGGTTGCGCTTTGGTGACCTTCTTCAGACCGGCCTCAATGCCCTGCAGGTTGGTCGAGTCGAAGCTGAGTGGCACGTCCACCACCGCCTCAACGGTCTCCACGATCCAAGGGAAGACCTCTTCCCAGTCCTTTTTGCGCGGCCCCAGGTTGAGGTCAAGCGCTTGAGCGCCCGCCTCTACCTGTCGGACAGCCAAGTCTTGGAAGAACTTGGCATCTCGGGCCTCGAGGGCCTCTTTGACGCGCGGTGAAATGATGTGAATGTTCTCGCCTATGATGTACATCTGTCCTTAATCCTTGTTCAGCACGGCGGCTTCCACAGAAGGGAAGCGCGAAAGGTCAGTGTGCGGCAGGAACAGCGCCGACATAAAGGCCTCGTAGAAGGTATTGTCGGCGGAGAGCTCGATGTAGGTCATGCGCGAGGCGATGTCGCGCACCCGTTCCCGCAGGCGTGTGTCCAGCAGGGCCAGATAAGCCCCCTTGACCGATGTGTTGCCCAGAAAGTGGAAACGCTCCCAGGGCATGTCAGGCAGCAAGCCGATCTCAACGGCTTTCTCGACGTTGATGTACTTGCCGAAGGAGCCGCCGATGAGCACCTGCTCCACCATCTCAAGAGGCACACCGACACTGTCGGCCAGCACGGTGAACCCCGCATAGATGGCAGCTTTGGCACGCAGCAGGTTGTCAATATCCACGTTGGTGATGGCAATGTCCTGCCCGATGGCCGTCTCGTCCGCCCAGGCGATGACATACTCCGGCCCATGCTCGCCGAGGCGTGTGCGCGGCGTAGGTAGGTGAACGTTGATGTGTCCTGCCTTGTCGATGACGCCAGTGAGGAACATTTCGGCCAGCAGCGAGATGAGGCCGCTGCCACACAGCCCGCGTGGTTTGACCCCTCCGATGACGCGGTAGGTCGGCTCAAAAGTCTCGGCGTTGATCCACACCTCCTCAATAGCGCCGGTGGTAGCGCGCATCCCGTAGCGCATCCCAGCACCCTCAAAGGCGGGGCCTGCCGAGCAAGCGCACGTGACCAGCCACTCCGATGAGCCGAGCACCATCTCGCCGTTCGTGCCCACATCGATGAAGAGCGTGATCCGATCGGCATCATCCATACCGGAGGAGAGCACGCCAGCGGTGATGTCTGCCCCCACGTAGCTTGCCACGCCGGGCAGACAGTCCACCACGCCCTCCGGATGCATGGCCAGCCCTACTTCGCGCCCGGAGAGGGTCGGGACGTGGTTGACGGCGGTGACGAACGGCATCAAACGGATGCTTTCAGCGGGGATGCCCAGCAGCAGGTGGATCATGGTGCTGTTGCCCGCTATGGTAGCCTTCACCACCTCGCGGGGTTCGGCTTTGACGCGCTTGCAGGCCGTCTCCAGCAGCTCGTTGATGGTGCCCAGCACCAACCGCTGCATCTCAGCGCGGTTCTCGTCGTCCTTGCTGGCGTAGATGATGCGCGAGATGACATCCTCGCCACGTGCGATCTGGCCATTGTATTCGGCGACCTGCGCCCGCACTTCCCCGCTGATGAGGTCCACCAGCCACAAGGTGACGGTTGTCGTGCCGACATCAATGGCCGCACCCCACAGCGGCTCATCAGGTGCGATGTGGCCTGCTCGCAGGTCGATCAGCCGCGCCGGACAATTCGGGCAGTCCCAAGATGAGGCCGCCAGCGTGGCCGTCACCCGCCAATCGCCTTCGCGCAGCACGCTGCCGATGCGCCGTAGCGTGTCTAGCGAGGCTTGAACCTGCTCTATACCGGCCTGCTGGCGCAGGGCGATCTGCAGGCGCGTCCAATCGTCGGTTTGATCCTCCAGAGAGGGTGGCGTGAGGGTAAGGGCATAGCGCCGCACAGATTGATGGATCAGCGGGTCGTAGCCCGCCGGCACGGTGACCTCCGCCGCCGTGCGCTCAGTCGTGAGGCGACGCTCGATCTTCTCCTGCGGCGGGACATGGACGCTGATATCCCCCTCCACAACAGACTGGCAGGCCAGCGCATAGCCTGCTGCGATATCCCCCGCCGAGAGGCGCAACGTACTGCGGCGGCGCACCGTGCCGGAGGTGATCCGCACAGCGCAGCGCCCACAGCGCCCCTGCCCGCCGCAGGGCTGCATGATCTCGACGCCAGCCAGCTGCGCAGCCTCTACCAACAGCGTGCCGGTGGGAACGGTGACGGGATGGGGAGCAACGTCGAAGGTAACCGTGTGATCAGCCATATACCCCCTGAGGCTCTACGGAAGTGTTGTAGCACTCCCACAGCGCGGCATGGGTCGGCTCGCCCCCTGCTTCACCTGCGCCAGATGGGACTCCTTCTAGTGCCAGAACTGCGCCGTAGAGAATGTCCATCACGCCTGCGCCTTGGATGCAATCCCAGGCGCAGACGTGCTGCGGAGGGCAAGACTTACAGCGATGCTCGCCGGCCCTCGTGCGCAGGCGCAAGGGCAGGGTTATCTCATCGCTCATGGCGACCTCCTTGCGCTCGATCAGAGCGCCTCTTTCATGAACGCGGGCAAGTCAACCGCCTCACGTGGGCCGACACGCACCTCCCAACCGGGGAGTTCCTCTTCCAGCTCGCCGGAGAGCACGGCCACATGTCCCGGAATGACAATGCGCTTGCGAGTGACTTTTTCCGCCACGCTAAACTCGCGCACCGACTTGGCGATGCGCTCGGCATCAAACTTACCGGCAGCCCAGGCAGTCAGCACGCTCATGCCTTCAGCATCGGCCACTACCAGCCAAGCGGGCAGGCCGGAGCCTTCCACCTCGTTGGCAACACTAAAGTAAGTGATGCTGAAGTTCGTGGTGACCAGCACGGGGTCTTCGGGCTTGGGGTTGTTGATCTCGTATAGGCCGGGCAACACCTGAATGGGCTTCTGCGGGTCGGTGTAGATGTTCTCGCGCAGCACCAACAGCGGGTAGACCATCTCCGGCGCAAAGGTGTTTAATACGACGAACCCCGCATACTTGGCAATAGCCTGCGCCGCCGCAACCGTCTCACGGGCTGCATCGCCGCCATCGCTGGCGAAGACCATCAACGGGTAACCCAGCGGGCGAAAGTTCTTCTTCAGCGCTAAGCGGCGGATCTGTGTGCTGAGGATGAGCGAACGGATCAGATCGCGGGCACCCGGGTCAAGGACCATGTCCTCTACGCCCTTGGCTTTGATCTTTTGTGTCAGATCAGCCAATTCGTCCAGCGTGCTGCCCACAACGGCCAGCACTGCACCGTGCTGCTTGGCGAGATCGGCCATTGCCTCCCAGTTAGCAGTGTCTGCCGCATAGACGAGCGGTGTTTCTCCGTCCACAGCCTGCAACCCTGCTGCCATCACCGCCGGGTCCTTGCTGATGAGGATCAGCGGGCGATTGCTGACAGAGCGCACCGCCTCGATGGCCTCCGTAAAGGCCTTGGCTCCGCCGGAAGCCGCTTCAACGGCGAAACCGTCCAACGTCAGCGACTTGCCGACATATGCCACCGCGTAAGCATCGGCAGTGGCCACCTTGGCCCGAATGGCCTCCGGCGATTCGGTGTCACGCACGCGGACGAAAAGGCCCGGCTTGTTGTAGAAGGTCTTCTCGTGGCGGTACATCACCACTTCGCTGCCGACTTTGACCTCGTTGCCATCCGCTTTGAGCGTGACCAGACGCATGGGCGGCGCAGCCGACTCACTGAGGGTAGCGAGCGTCTCCTCGCTCAGGTGGGGGCAGGCTGTCGGCTCCACCTGCTTGGCGGCTAGTTTCATCGCGAAGGCCAGGCAGGTCGGGAAACCGCAATCCTTACAATTGGTCTGAGGCAGCAGTTTGTAAATCTGAATGCCGCTGAGAGCCATTCCCTCTCTCTCCTTAAGCCATCTCGGGGACAGCCATCAGTTCATCAATCGCCGCTTTGACGCGCCGCACGCTTTCCGGATGGCGCAGGACGAGGATATCCGCCCCCGCCTCCAACAGCGCGACAGCCGTCACCACTTCCCAGTTGATAGCACGTTCGACCCACTCGCCCCATTCAGCCGGGACGCCCACCCCGACCTTAGCCTCTTTGGTTTTCCAGGCCTCAAAGCCAGGGGTGACGATCATAGGGAGTTGGGTCATGCTATCACCCTGCAGGGCAGCGAGGCGCAGACGCTCCATCACCGAGAACCCGTACTCTATGCCGTAACCTACCGCTGCTGTAGTGGGGTCCATGAGGACGCGCTCAAGCGGCAGCCCCATGTCGCTGATCAGGATGTTGAGCTGCTTGGAAAGGTACACGTCCATGGGGCAGCGGGCCGTGACAAGGTGGTCGTTAGCCATCGCCGCCGCTACGATGGTGCGGTAGTTCTTGTCCTCACAGAGGCCCAGCACAATGCGCTCGCCTTTTGTCGCTTCAGCCACTGGCACAAGCAGCGCATTATCTACATCGGCCTGACCAGGCCCGTAGACCAGCAGCGGCAGAGTGGTGGCTGCCAGCACGGCCTTGACGGTCTGGACGGCAAAGTCGGGCGAAGTGGGGTTGCCATCGGCATCGGTAAGGCTGAACATAAGCTCAATTAGGTCAGCCCCTGCCTCTTCGGCAGCTTTAGCCCATGCCGCCGGGTCGTTGACCACGTCGCCCCACGTTTCAAGCAATAGCGGCGACCAGTCATCCGGACGACGGTCTTTGATCTCAATGGCCACCGCCGGACGATGGGGGATACTGCCCTCAAAATGCATAAAGGGCATGGTTGTCTCGCCGCCTACAGTGACCACACGTCCGCGCGTGCCACCCTGCTCGGGCGTTGCACCGATGGTGACCACGCGCACGGCCCCCGGCCACTTTTCCTTAGGTATTTCAACAGGCATAGGGTTTACTCCTGAGTAGAACGTGGGTGCTGACGCCGTAGGGCGTCCCGTTTACGGATAAACGTCACAAGCGGCGCTTCACGCTCAGCTTTGATGCCGAGATCGCGCAAGTCGTCGGGGCTTTGTGCAGCCAGATGCCGCAGAAAGTGACGGTAAGAGAGCATGGCAGCCGGATAGATAATGCCGGCAGCGTTGTGCATCAGGAAGACTACACGCACACCCATATCCTGCATCAGTTGGGCAGCTGCCGTCAGCGGGATGTCAGGTGGCAGGGTGGGGATGTCATCGCGCATGATGTCGCCCGCCGTCAGGTTGGCAGCCTCAGGATGGGCATAGGCACGTACTAGCTCCTCTGGCGTGATCACGCCGACAGCATGTCCTTCATGGTCCAGCACGATCACGCCTTCCAGATCGTGCTCCAGCAGCAGGCGCGCCACCTCGCCGATCGGCAGGTGGGGCGCACAGGTTTTGACGCCCACCGTCATCAGATCGCGCACCAGCCTGGGCTGCGACGTTTCCTCTGCGTTCATGCTGCCCCGATAGTGGATCATCCCCTGAGATTCCCCCTCACCCACAAGGGGTGAGGGGGAGAGAAGGGGGTGCGCATGATCAGAAGATCGGCTCCATCATCAGCGCCGGATGGTTATGCTCCTCCAACCAAGCCAGCAGTTCCTCAACGGTGGTCACATGGCGTTCGTCCGCAATGCGGCTGATCAGCTCCGGATCGCCCTCGCGCTCCGCCACCGCTTGCAGCTCATCGGCCATAGATTCCTTGAGGAAGCTGGACATCCAAACGACACGCTTAAAGCCGCCATCTGCCGAGATGAACTTGGGGCTGAGCAGGTAGTACTTGCCCACGCCCATCACGCCTGGTGTTTGCAAGCCGCCGCCTGCCATGCCAGCCAGCGTGCTGAAGGTCATACCGGCAGGCGTCATGCTGGGATCCTCGCGGCTGACGACCATGACACCGTTGGCCTCCGGAATGAGCATCACGATGCATTCAAAGCAGCCGCAGGCTGTCATGGGGTTCTCCATGATGGAGTACATGCTAACCGTCTCCACCGTGCCATGTGAGGCGACCTTAGCGTAGTCGTTGACGCCCGTCCAGTAACCCTTAGTGGGGTCAAGGCAGGTGCCCAAGCGGATTGGCTGGTTAGGACCGGTGGGATTGATGTTGTAGGACGCCTTGCAGTCCAGCCAGTTGTAGGCCCCACACAATCCCAGCCGCTGGGGGCTGACAATGCAGACGTGGTTTGGCGCGAAGGACTGGCACAGCGTGCAGGAGTAGAACTCCTCCACCGATTCGTCCACAAGGTCGGCGAGGCGCTTGTTGCGGCGGTCGTAGGCTGCACGGGCTACCTCTAGCCAGTGCGCGAACGGCTC
>DAOTYL010000139.1:0-4279 GCA_034434955.1 Anaerolineae bacterium
GTGCGTTTGAACGGCTCAAGGAAGAGTCAGGGCGCTAGGACTGATCCTCTGCGGCTGGATCGTATCGCCCTGCTGGCTCTCTGGCTGACATGGGTGGGGATGTGGGGGGCTTGGATCCCCCACCACACGGCCAGCCTGACGCAGAATGCCATTTATCTAGCCGAGTGGTCGGATGTTCTGCTTGAGGTGCGTGCTGGCCCACTGGCGGGCGTCCCCAACCTGTTGCGCTTGGCGCTGGCATTGGCAGTTGTGGGGCTGTCCATAGCGCTGGGATCGGTGCGCCAGGTGTGGCTACGCTGGGTCCTGCGCGGGCTCTCTTCGCTCCCCGGCCTTGTGCTGCTCCCTCCCTATCCACAAGTGCTCTCGCTGTGGCATTCCGACGTCTATGGGGTGCGCTTTGTTGTCGCCATGGTGCTTTGGGCAGGACTTGTAGCCAGCGCCCTCACGGACCTACTTCCTCCCAGGGTGCGCAGTAGTCTGGTAGGTGTGCTATCGGTTGTGGCTGCCGGATTAGGGGGCTGGTCCTTTCTCATACTGCGCCGCCCCTTCGAGGTGCGCTACGCCCACTCCATCTCGGCCGGCTGGGGGGTACTGGCTTTTGTCTTCGGCTTGATGGTGGCTGCCCTCCTGCAGGTGGCTATGCTTCGCTGCGCACGGTGGGATTCAGCATCCGGCTCGCAGGTATAGGGAAAATGCAAACAGGCCACTGCTTGGCCTATTGGTGAGATAAGTTGGCCGCCCCGGCGGTGAGCCAAACTAGGATGACTTGACCATGCGTTGCTCGATATAGTCGATGGCCTGCCCGACAGTCTGGATGGACTGGGCTTCCTCGTCGGAAATCTCGCCGCCGAACTCCTGCTCAAATTCCATGATAAGCTCAACCAAATCGAGCGAGTCGGCCTCCAAGTCTTCGCGGAAGCGGGCGTCGCGAGTGACCTTCGATTCGTCAACGCCGAGCAGCTCCACGATGATCTTCCGGACACGCTCCTCGGTAGTTGCCATTTCTGTTCCTCCTGGTAGGTCGCTTTTGACGGACTGTTAAGTAGTTTATCATGAGTAATGGCTTCGTCAAAAACAAGTGGCCGAATTAGGCCGCGCTTATTACCATTAGGTAGATTCAGGCCAGGGGTGGGATGTCATTCACATAGAAGGAACACTATCTGATGGGTGAAGTTACGGGTTCTAAAGGCAGGCGTAGGGAGAATATCAGTCAGCGCAAGGCCGATCACATCCGCATTAACTTGGAGGAAGATGTCCAATTTCCAACGTTGACCACAGGGCTGGAACGCTATCGCTTTATCCATCAAGCCCTTCCAGAGCTAGACTTGGAGGCGGTCGATACCACACTGGCACTTTTTGGCCGCAGGTTGGCCGCGCCGCTGCTGATCTCCTCTATGACAGGTGGCACAGATCGGGCGCGGGAGCTCAACCTGCGGCTGGCGACGGCGGCACAGCAGCACGGTCTTGCGATGGGCATTGGATCGCAGCGAGCGGCGCTTGAGGACCCTCGTCTGGCCGATACGTTCAAGGTGCGCTCGGTTGCGCCCGATATTCTACTTTTTGCCAATCTGGGGGCGGTACAGTTGAACTACGGCTATGGCGTAGATCACTGCCGCCGCGCTGTGGAAATGGTTGAGGCAGATGCTCTGATCCTGCACCTCAACGTGTTGCAGGAAGCGGTTCAACCCGCCGGGGATACACGTTGGGCTGGCCTGTTAGGCAAGATTGAGCAGGTATGCCGCCAGTTGTCTGTGCCAGTGATCGCTAAGGAGGTGGGCTGGGGGATTTCAGAACAGGCCGCACGCCAGCTGGCCAACGCCGGTGTGGCGGCGATCGACGTGGCGGGCGCAGGAGGCACCTCGTGGAGCGAAGTAGAGTATCACCGCGCCCCGACAGCCTTCCACGCCAGTGTGGCGCGCGCCTTTGCCGATTGGGGCATCCCCACCGCCGAGTCGCTTCAGATGGCCCGCCGTGCTGCGCCCCATCTGATCCTGTTTGCCAGCGGCGGCCTGCGTGATGGGATTGATGTCGCCAAGTGTGTCGCGTTGGGGGCGTCGCTGTGCGGCATCGCCGGGCCGTTCCTGCGGGCGGCAGCACAGTCACCGCAGGCGCTGGACGAGGCCATTCGCGTCATTCTCGCCCAGCTCCGCGTCACCATGCTCTGTGTGGGTGCGCGCGATCTGAACGCCTTACGTCAGACGCCTCTGCTATCGGTATCCTGACCATGACGTTACTTGAGCGCTACGCTGCACGCTATCTGCCCCTCGTCGAGTCCGACCTGCGGGCGGTGCTGACTCCGCCGGATGGAGCACCACCGCTGTTCTACCGTATGTTGCACTACCACATGGGCTGGGTGGATGCATCCGGTGAGTCGGTTGAGGCGGAGCGCGGCAAACGCATCCGCCCCCTGCTGACCTTGCTGACCTGTGCAGCAGCAGGCGGCGATATCGATCTGGCGCGGCCCGCTGCTGCGGCGGTGGAGCTCATCCACAATTTTTCCTTGCTGCACGATGACATCCAAGACCGTAGCCCAACCCGCCGTAATCGCCCTACCGTCTGGGCGATCTGGGGGGAAGCGCAGGCCATCAACGCGGGCGATGCCCTGTTCGCGCTGGCGCATCTTGCCGTGCCGCGCCTTATGCCACCGCAAGCCGACGCCCGCCTCGTCAAGCGCATGATGGAGGTGCTGGGTTATACCTGCCTTGAGCTGACGCGCGGCCAGCACCTTGACATGTCATTTGAGCAGCGCGAACAAGTTGGCATCGAGGAGTATCTCGACATGATCGCGGGTAAGACGGCGGCGCTATTGGCCAGCGCCTCGCAATTGGGAGCGTTGGCTGCTGGGGCCAGCGATGAGGTGCAGATGCATTACCGTTCTTTTGGTCACAGCCTAGGGATGGCCTTTCAGGCGATGGATGATGTGCTGGACATCTGGGGTGACCCTTCGGTGACGGGGAAGGCAGCAGCCTATGACATTCGTCAGCGTAAAAAGTCGCTGCCTGTGCTCTATGGGTTGGCCCGTGATGCGGAACTACGCGATCTGTATGCACGTTCCGATGTGCTCGATGAGGCGGCTGTTTCACGTGCCATTGCCCTGCTGGATGCTAGCGGGGCGCGGCAGTATGCCGAGAACCTCGCCCTTACGTACTCCGAGCGCACGCTGGCACACCTGAACGCGGCAGCGCCGCAGGGCGATGCTAGGGTCGCGCTGTTCGAGATGGTGGAGCGTTTGCTGCATCGGGAAAGTTGAGCATCGGTTGTGAGCCGCCTTGTCAGTAGCCGGCAAGCCGAAGTGAGAATAGAATCCAGACGGCTGTGAGGATCGAGGGGAGTCTGTGCTGCTCCCCTATCAACCAAGGGTCTCCTGTATGGCTAAAAGCCGCACAATCTATGTTTGCCAAAACTGCGGGCGTACCAGCCCCCGCGAGATGGGGCGCTGCCCTGCCTGCGGTGAATGGAACACGATGGTTGAAGAAGTCATCTCTGCCGAGCCAGCGGCCCCTGCATGGCAAACTACCGTCGTTCGTTCCCAACCACAGCGCCTTTCAGAGGTCTCCGGAGACCCCTGGGAACGTTTACCCTTGCCGATGGAGGAGTTCGCCCGCGTGCTAGGCGGCGGCATCGTGCCCGGCAGCCTCATCCTGATTGGGGGAGAGCCGGGGATCGGCAAGTCCACGCTGCTCACGCAGGTCTCGGCGCAGCTTGCCGATTATGCCGGGCCGGTGCTGTACGTTTCCGGTGAGGAATCAGCGCGGCAGATCAAGATGCGTGCCGACCGCTTGGGCATCACCAGCGAGAACTTGTACATCGTCACCGAGACCAGCCTGAACGCCATCCTGGCCCATGTGGAGAAGGTGCAGCCGCGTGTGCTGGTCATCGATTCGATCCAGACGGCTTACAGTGAAGAACTGGACTCCGCACCGGGCAATGTCAGCCAAGTGCGTGAGTGTGCGGCAGTTTTCCAGCGGCTGGCCAAGGATACGGGAATTGCGGTCTTTTTGGTGGGGCATGTCACCAAAGAGGGCAGCATCGCCGGCCCGCGCGTGCTGGAACATATCGTGGATACCGTGCTCTACCTAGAGGGTGATGCCTATCAGTCTTTTCGTCTCCTGCGCAGCGTCAAGAACCGTTTTGGGGCGACTTCCGAAGTGGGCGTCTTCGAGATGCAAGAACGTGGCATGGTAGAAGTGCCCAATCCCTCTGAGGCATTCCTGGCCGAGCGCATGGTCAACGCGCCCGGCTCGGCGATTGTGCCCACCATGGAGGGCACACGCCCTCT
>DAOTYL010000140.1:0-2087 GCA_034434955.1 Anaerolineae bacterium
ACGAGATTCAAGGCGGCGCCCACAATGGGCAAAGCCAAGAGGGTGCGATATAAGCCCAGTGCGAAGAATAACATCGGCGTGGCAATGCTTATCGCTGCTGCCAGCGTAATCAGCACAAACGCCGCAACAGCCCAAGGATGACGGTGACGGCTGTCCTCATAGGCGTCAATACGTGCCATCACCTGTGCTCTCAGGTTCATCGGTGGAGCAACGTGGGGTGGATGGACGAATACGGCATCCACCCTCTTCATGCGCTGCCAAACATCTGCGCAGGGCAGGCATGCCTGAAGGTGAAGATGTAATTCCTCCTGCTCGCGCTCGTTCAGCTCGCCGTCCAGCGCCAAGCTCATCATTAGGTCGTACGGACTGTGCGCCATTATGCGCCCTCCATCATAGCGACCAATTCAGGCACATCGGCTTCCGCCAGTTTGGCAGCCAGCATCTGGCGCGCCCTGAACAGCCGCGATTTGATAGCGCTCTCGCTCGTCTCCAGCGCTTCAGCGATTTCGGTGTAGGACATATCATACCAGTAGCGCAGGATCACTGCTGCGCGGTACTCCGGAGCCAATTCACCCAACAGGGCCTGAATGATTGCTGCCTGCTCGCTATCGACAGCCGCACGCTCAGGCGTTGGCTCACTACTGGTGAGCGCCGGATGCGGTGGCAACGGCTCATCAATCGAGAGCCAAGTTAGACGGCGCTTGCGGATGCAGTCAATGCAGTAGTTTGAGGCAATAGAGAGCAGCCATGTTCTGAACGGGCGGGAGGGATCGTAGCGTCGCAAGTGCTGATAAGCCCTCAGAAACGCCTCTTGCGTGGCATCTTCGGCCTCATCCACGTTGCCTAGCATCCGATAAGCCAAGTTGTAGACCGCCTGTTGGTGAGCTTCAACCAGTTCTGCGAACGCTTGCTGGTCACCGCCCAGCACACGGGCAACCAGTTGCTGATCAGTGTCCACACTTCAACCGCCTGCCTGCACCCGCCGCCACAAGAGAGCCGCCGGGGAGAGACATCCACATTACCATTTACGCACCGCTGCTCGGCGGCGTTGCACAACAACGCTGCCGGCAGCTCACACGAGGGCCACATCTTAATTATAGAGCATTGAGTGGGCTGTAACAGTGCCAAAGGGCCTATCCCCGCCGTGGGAAGCGTATGGCTGGCGTAGGGCAAACGCAGGTTTCACGGCAAGATGAGTAAGACATTCTCCTCTATTCTCAAAATTGAAGGGTGAATTCTCTTCTTCTCCTCCTTTTAAAGTGAGAGCCGGGGTCGGCGTGCCCGGCTCTCGCAAATTGTGGGGGTGTTTCCTTTTCGGCAGGGGCTAGCTTGCTCCTGCCGATTGATTCGATCTTCTGTGCCCCTCACCCTTTTTGACATTACCTGCCCACTGCGATATATACATCAAAGGTTGCGGAGATGTGCTGGGATTCCAGACACGCTATTGAGGAGAATTACCGTATAATGGCCCTCGATAAGGCATCGTCCGTTCCCTCCACTCAGGCGCATGCCACGACAGACAGCGAGCCCATCACCATCATCGAGCCGAGCAAAGGTCTGCTTCACATTAATTTAGGGGCTTTGTGGAAGTACCGTGAGCTGCTCTACTTCCTGATATGGCGCGATATAAAGGTGCGCTACAAGCAGACTATCCTCGGCGCAAGTTGGGCTATCCTGCAACCCGTGCTGACGATGGTCGTCTTTGCCATCATCTTTGGCCGTTTCGCCCGTATGCCTTCTGAGGGCTTGCCTTATCCCGTCTTCTCTTACACGGCCTTGTTGCCCACGCAGTACTTTTCCGAGGCCATCCGGCGCAGCAGCACCAGCCTGGTCAGTAGCTCCGCTTTGATCAAGAAGGTATACTTCCCGCGTCTGATCATCCCACTCTCGGCGGTAGTTACGCCGCTGGTGGATTTTGCACTGGCCTTTCTGGTGCTCATCGGTATGATGGTCTACTACGGCATCGCGCCGACGTGGGGCGTGCTGCTGTTGCCGATCTTCCTGCTCTTGGCCTTGCTCACCGCGCTGGCCGTCAGCTTGTGGCTCTCGGCGCTGCACGTCCGCTACCGCGATGTGCAGTACACAGT
>DAOTYL010000141.1:0-4857 GCA_034434955.1 Anaerolineae bacterium
GCAGCGACGGGCACATCGGTGCCAACCCCCACCCCGACCCAGACGGTCACATCCACCCCTACATCCACTCCCACACTCACCCCCACGCCCACCGCCACGCTCACGGCCACGCCTACTGCTTCGTCTACTCCTACTGCCTCGCCCACGCCCTCCCCCTCGCCGACAGCCACACGCACCGCGCGTCCCACGCGCATGCCTCCTGCCACCAGTGCTGCGCCGCCTTCGGCGGGAGAGCGAGGTGGCCCTGCTACGGCGCCCGGCGCTCCCACTCCGGCAGGCGGGCAGCTGGAGATCAGCCAGATGGCAGATCGCGCCGAGGTGCAGATAGGTGAGCGGGTGACGTTCAGTATAGGGGTGCGCAACGTGGGCCTCATCCCGTTGAGCAATGTGACGGTGAACATCGCGCTCAACGGGGCAGGCGTGCCGGTCGGTGTGACGGTCTCCGAGGGGCTGGTGAGCACCTCCTCAAGCGGTGTGGAGTGGCGCCTAGAGGCTCTGGATGTGGGCGCAGCCGCTTTCCTGCAAGTGACGGTGCTGGTGACCAATACGGGCCTTGATCACACGTTGGCCCACTGCGCGACGGCCAGCGCCGCTGAGGCTGCCGCCATCAGTGGTTGCGTCAGCGTAGCCGTGCTGGAGGTGGAGGCAGGTGTTGAGGCAGGAGCGGAGGAAGAGCATCCTCTGCGCGGCGAACCGTTCACCGCACGGCTGCCCACGCCCGCGCCGCAGGCAGAAGCCGAGGCAACGGAGATCGCACCGCAGGCAGCGTATGAGGTGCGCCTGCGCGGATGGGAATGCGTCCACGTGCTGGGTGTGACGGTCACCTGCTTGCCCACCGTGCGCTGGGCGCTGCTGATCGGCGGCTTGCTGCTCGCCGGCGTCATGCTGTGGCTGCTGGTGCGCTCCCGGCGCTGATCCCCACCCCTATCCCCGTTCCCGTCGCTGCGGGCGGCCCGCAGGGCTGACAGGGGGTGGGGTGAAGACCTCGCCCCTACAGCGGCAGCCCCCTGCCGATCCAGCGGCTTAAGTACACACCCAGCGCCAACAGCACGCCCGCCAACAGAAGCAGGTTGATCGTCCAGGCGTTGGCACGCACCAGCGAGCGGTCTGCGTAGTGGCGGAAAGTGATCGCCGTGGTGTAAACGGCAATAGGCAGCGCCGCGAGCATCAGCAGTGCACTGAGCGGCAACGTGCCCGCAAGCGCCCCCGCTAGGACGAGTGCGAACGCGCCGCCCACCAGCAACAGGTAACCCCAGCGTGCCGCAGGTCGTCCCAGCACCACCACCAGATTGATCTTGCCGCCTGCGCGGTCGGCTTCAAGGTCAGGGAACTCGTTGATCCACAGCACGGCGGCGATCAGCAAACCCATCGGCAGGCCGATGAAGAAATCCGACCACCCCACTGTGCCGGTCAACGTGTACACCATGCCGGCGGTCATCAGCGGGCCGAAGTTGAGGCCGACGAACAACTCCCCCAACCCGCGCCGAGCGGCGAGGCGCAGCGGTGGCGCAGTGTAGAAGAAGACGCTGAAGGCCCCAAACAGGCCGAAGAAGATCAGCGCCGGCCTCCCTAGCGCCACCAGCAGCACCCCGATCGCCGTGGCGACTGCGAGGGCTGCACTGGCCACACGGAATAGCCCCTGCTCTGAGATCAAACCGAGCTCCACAGCGCGGCTGCCGCCGGAAAGGGGCTGAAAGTAATCGTTGTTAAGGGGATCGGTGCCGCTACGCCAGTCGAAGTAATCGTTGAACACGTTGGCAGCCACGTGCATGGCAACACCGCCCAGCAGGGCCAGCACAAACAGCAGCCAGGGGAATGGCTCGGCACGACCGCTGGCGGCAGCCCATGCCGCCCCGACGAGCAGGGGGACCAGCGTGGCCGTTAAGAACGGGGCGCGTGTGATGACCACCCAGCGGAAGAGGCGCGTCATGAAGCTGATTTTGGGCATGGCCTCTTCGACCGGAATGTCGTAGCGGGGCGTTGTCACGCCGCAGTAGCCGATCTGCTTGCCAGCGCGAAAGGTGGGGGTGATGCGGATGTCGGCCACAAAGGGCGTGCCATCGCGCTTGAGGAAGACGGTGCGCCCCTGCCACTCGCCCTGCTCGCGGGCCGTCTTGAGCCAGTTCCCCACATGGCCCAACACCACCAGCCCGGGCGAGAAGAGGGAGACGCGCTTCTTGCCGATCACCTCCTCCGGCGCGTAGCCAAAAATCTGCACGGCGCCCTCGTTAAAGGTCTGGATGCGTCCTTCCAGATCGCAGGTGATGACGCTTTTCACCGTTCGCTGTGTCATGAGATGCTCCTCTTTTCTGGCGGCGAGCGTGTTTTAGAATTTTTTGAAAGAAGTGAAAAGATCATAGCGCACCAAGCGGCGCAGGGCAAAGATTGGGCAGCCGACGGGGGCCGGGCGCAGCGCGGCGGCGCAAAGCGGCTATAATAGCGGTTAGCGATTGGCTAGCCGCCGAGACCAGAAGAGGCAAGTTCCATGCGCTGCTTCCTTCCTACCTGCACCGCCAGACGACCCGCCGCCGTGCTCCTGCTTGCCGCCTTGATCGGCGTCGGCGTGGGCGCGGCGCACGCTCAAGATGGCCCCCCGCTGCCCCCGCCGGATGAGGTCGGCACGGAGGTGGGCGGCCAACGCTACGGCCCACCGGAGGGCGTCTCTGCTTCAGGGAACCCCAGCATCCTGCTCTATACCGATCCCCAGTTCGGTTTTCAGATCGCCTTCCCCGCCGATTGGCTCACCACAGGCGGCCAGATCGTGGACCCCTACACCTATGTTTGGGAGGTGCGCTTCAATGCGCCGGGCGAGCGGCTGGAAACGTTCACCGTATCCGTCCAGCCGCTGGCCGATCCTGCCTGGAGCGCCGAGGAGTGGGCAGCACAGGCGCTGGGAAGGCTGGGATTGGCTGCCCTGCCCCTCGAGCGTTTGAGGGTGGGCGGTCTGCCCGCCTTGCGCGTGGACCTGCCGCAAAGTCTGGCCGTTGAGCCGGGTCTCGCTGCCCGTGTGACGTATCTGGTGGCGGGCGGCTTTGGGTACACCCTCACCGCGCTCGTGGAGCACGATCCGCAGGCTGCGCCCGATTTTTCTGCTTATGAGGCGTCCCTCGCCACCTTCCGGCCGGGGGATCGTTCCCCTTCGCTGGCGCCGCTGCCCAGAGAGAGCATCCAAACGCTGGCCACCGCCACCGACTTCCAGTACCCGCTCCCCGATTGGGACTGGTTCGTGGATTTTGACGTGCACCCTTCGGTGAACTTCGGCGTGTGGTCCAACTGCCTGCAAGCCTACTGGCAGGACCTCTGGCACGCGGGCGAGGACTGGGGCGCAACGGCAGGCGAGACGGTGTACGCCGTCGCCAACGGCGTGGTGGCGTGGTATGACCCCAACTACACCACCTATCCGGGCCGCGTAGTGATCGTCCGCCATGACGTGTATGACGGCACGACGATCTACTCCGTCTACAGCCATCTGGGCACGTCTGCCGTCTTTGAGGGGCAGGCTGTCGCCAAGGGCGATCCCATCGGCACGATCTACAACTGGCCCGGCAACTCGCACCTGCACTGGGAGATGCGCAATTTTCTGGATGGCACCAACCTGTGCAACGCAGGCCGATCCGTCGTGCCCGGGCCGGGCTACACCTACCCCGACCATCCACCCAGCAAGGGCTACACCGACTCCTCCACCTATGTGGATGCTCACCGCGACGGCCCCTGCCCGCCGCCGCCGCTCGTTTCTCCCAGCGATGGGGCGTTGATCCTCGACCGCACGGTGACGCTCAACTGGCAGCGGCCTGTCTGCCGCGATATGACCGGCTACACGCTGCGCATCACCAAAAAACCAGACCCCACCAGCGCGGCCTTCTTCAGCCAGACGCTGGGTAAATCCAAATACACCTACACCTTCCCCGCCGACGGCATCTACTACTGGCACGTGGCGGCGCAGAGCGTCAACTACGAGGGTCTGTGGGCTACGCGGCGCATCACCATCCTCACCGATCCAACGGCAGTCGGCCCGGTGGAGGTCTTGCGCAGCCGTGTGGACGACAACACGCTCTACGACAGCAACGGCAATGATGACGGGGTGATCAACTGCGGCGAGACGGTTGAACTGTATGCCATCCTGCGCAATAGGGGGACCAGCCCGGCGGTGGGCGTCTCGGCGATACTCACCTCTGCCGATCCTTATGCGTCGCAGTTCGCCAACACCAGCAGCGCCTACCCCGATCTGGACGCTGGCGGCACGGGAGCCAACAGCAATGACTTCGACTTCGACATCGCCCCCAACACGCCGGACGGGCACGCTATCCGCTTTGATGTAAGGGTCACGGCGGCTTACGGCGGCCCCTGGAGCACTTCCTTTAGCCTGCCGGTGACGTGCATCGCGGGCGTGGAGCGCCTCGTCAACGGCACGCTGGAAGCAGATGCCGACGGCAACAATGTGCCCGATGGCTGGAAGGTCACCTCATCCGGCGGCACCTCCCAGCGGCTGTGCAACAAGCCGGCGAAGGATAAATATCTGAGCTACGCCGGAGAGTGCGCCTTCCGCTTGAAGGGCACGGGGAGCAAAGAGGCTCTGCGCCAGACGTACACCCCCTCCGGCGGGGGGCAGGCAGGCGACGCTTTCACCCTGATCCTCTATGCGCAGGGGAGGGACCTCCCCGCTGGCGCAACGGCACAGGTGCGGGTGGTGATCGTCAACAGCGACGGCACCAAACAGGTGGAAACCTTCGCCTTGCCCACCGGCGATTATGCCTATCAGCGCTTCGTCAACACCTTCACCGCTGCGCAGAACTACCAGCGCATCAAGGTCAGCGTGGAGGTCATCGCAGCGGGCGGGAAGCTGCTGGTGGACAACCT
>DAOTYL010000142.1:0-1844 GCA_034434955.1 Anaerolineae bacterium
CAAGCGATTTCGGGGCGTGGGCGCGGCTTGCCATCATCCGAGGCGATAGCAACGTAATGGGCGATGCGCAACTGCATGGGGCGCATGTCCAGTGCGCAAACGATGGCGTTCACATCACCGTTGGCTCCAGCGTGAACCGTTCCCCGCAGGCGACCCCAAACGACCACATCACCGCCGGCGACGATCTCTGCACCTGGGTTCACGTCGCCGATCACTACCACATGCCCCGCATGGCGCACCATGCGCCCGGAGCGTAGGGTGTTCCTCACCAACACGCCCTCGCTGCCGTGCTCCTGAGTATCAATGGGCGGCAGGTCAACTTCACGGCCAGCGTCAGGTGCGGTGGCGCCTTCGGGTAGCTCCGTGTCAATCTCCAGCCGCCGCGCCGAGCGGATTGTCTCGGCGGAGCGGCCCAAGATCGCCGCCAAACGGATGTCATGCTCGGCCAGTCTAGCACTGAGCTTACGGATGTCTTCGCGGTCCAATACCCGATCCCCCACTTGTAACGCAATGCGTGCGCCCCGGAAAAAGTCGCTGCGCGTCTCAATTACGTTGAGCAACGCTCGTTCGACCTCAGCCCAGGCGGCGCGGTCGTCCAGGGCAACCAGCAACCCATCCCGGATGCCTTTGATCGAAATGACGGACACGCTGACGTGACCTCCCATCCATGAGGGCGATTGTAATATAAGCGGATATCAGGTGCAACCTATTGCATCAGCCCAACACCTTCCTACCGAACCGCACCCTTACAGCAGGGTGGTCTTCCTGCCCGGACGCGGGTCGTAGTTGCTGGCGAACTGCTCCAGGGTTGTCTTTTCCACCAGCCATGTGTTGGCGAACTTGCGTGCGGGAAGCTCGCCCTTGCGGATCAGGCGCCGCACGGACTCCGGATGAATGTTGAGGCGTTTGGCTACCTCAGCCACCGTCACGTAGTCATCAAAGTTTTCGGTCACTGCGATCCCCTGGGGGTGGAATTGTTGTATAATGCAACAGAAGTATAGGGGATTTGGGCCGTCTGTCAAGTTAAGATGGCCTTTTCTTTTTTCCGAAATCAAGGGGTGCTCACAGGCAGATTCCAACACTCACCGCACAAATAATCCAGCCTCCAGCCGGTATGATGCAGAAGGCCGGCATGCAGGGGGAAGATATGCCTTGCCGCCCGACATTTCAGGCTGCCGGCAAAGATGGGGGCAATCCGCTGCGGATTGCCCCCGCCCTCATACCTCAATACCTAGCGCGGCAAGCAGCTCCGTCTCCTGCTGGCCGAAAACCGGCCAGCCGATCATCCCCCGCCGACGCGGACGCGGCAGCGCCACTTCCAGCGCCTTGATCACCCGCCCGGGGCGGGGGCTGAGCACGATCACACGGTCGCCGAGGTACAGCGCCTCCTCCACATCATGTGTGACGAAGATCACCGTTTGCCCAAAGCGGTGCCACACCCCTAGCAACCAGTCCTGAAGTTCGCGGCGCGTCAGCGCATCTAGTGCGCCGAACGGTTCATCTAACAGCAGAATGTCGCGTTCGGCGAGCATGGTACGCAGCAGCGCCGCTCGCTGGCGCATCCCGCCGGAAAGGGCACTGGGATAGGCCTCGGCGAAATCCTCCAGCCCGAAGAGTGGCAGCAGTTCCCGTGCGCGGGCGTGGGCCTCAGCGCGGGGCACGCCGCTGATCTCCAGTGGCAGGATGACGTTATCCAGCACCCGGCGCCAGGGGAGGAGCAGATCGCGCTGGGGCATGTATCCCACGCGTCCGGCTCGCCGATGGCACACCTCGCCGTCCAGGCAGATTTCCCCCGTGTCCGGCTCCAGCAGGCCGACGATGAGGTTAAAGAGCGTGCTTTTGCC
>DAOTYL010000143.1:0-1543 GCA_034434955.1 Anaerolineae bacterium
TGAGCTGCGGGCGCGGGGGCTGTAGAGAGCGGGGGCGGGGCGAGGTCTGCGCTCCGCCCCGCAATTTACAAACCTTTTACACATCGGCAACAGCCTGACAACAACGCTGCCCTATCGTGATGGGTGAGACCGAAAATAGGGCGACAGGTGGAGGGGTGGAAGCCATGAAGAACGTGACGAAGCCCACAGTGTGGCGTGCGGCGATCTACGTCGGGCTGGCTGCTGTGGTGGCGGCGGCGACGCTCTTTCTCGGCGTTGCCTCGGCTTTTGCTGCCGCGCCGGACGCGCCCTACGCGATGCTCATTGCGCCCCGAGCGATGCTACCATCGATCTGCATACCGCTCGTCACGGTGGGAGGGGGGGGTTGTTTCATTACCCCGCTGCTGGATTCGGGATACAATGGGGCTGTCTCTCATCTTGCCTCCAGGGGATGTCCTGCCAAGACGTGAAAGGCAAACCAATATGGCTGCCCACACCGAATCGGAAGCCACTCCTCGCCACATCCTAGAAGCGGCGATGAACGTCATTGCCCGCCACAAGATCAGCGGAACACGCATGCGCCAGATCGCGCAGCAGGCGGGGATCAGCCAGGGCACACTGCACTATCACTTTGCCTCTAAAGCCGACCTGCTGCTGGCGCTGCTGGACGAGATGGAGCGGGCCTTTGACGAAGACCGCCGCCGTCGATTAGCCGCCTCCACGTTGGGGCCGGAGGAGATGTTGCGCATCTTCTGCGATCAACAGCGCTGGGTCCTCACCCAGCGGCCCGAACTGGAGGAGGTCTTCTTCGATTTCTGGGGTCAGGGGATGATTGACCCGCGCATCCGCCCGAAAATCCGCTGGATGTACGAGGTGTGGCGGCAGGACATCGCGGCCATTGTGGAGCGCGGGGTGCGCGAGGGGGTCTTCAGCCCCCGCTATGCGCATCTTGTGCCCGCCGTCTTTGTCTCGCTGATGGAAGGAGCCGCGCTCCAGCACCTGATCGACGAGACGGTCTTCGACCTTGACGAGTATCTGGCCCTGATCTACGACCTGATCATCAGCCTGCTGAAAGGAACTTTCACCCTACCCCTCTCCCACGGCACGGGGTAGCAGACACCCAGCAGATGGGGTTCTGCCGCTGTTGAGGAAGGGCTGGGGATAGGGAACGAGGCCACTCCATCCTTAGCCTTCCACTTCCCCGTTGAAGCACAAAGGCAAGAGTGCTTCCGTGCTGCCTGTATGCCCAGACCAGCACATGCTCGCCACGGCGGAGCCCACATTGCCTTGCGCTCATCTACGCTGATGCCCCAGCGGGCGTACCTCGCCCAGATTCCCACTATGTGCCCGCACTCTCAAGTGAAGAGTATTGACTGCGCTCAAAAATGTATGCTATATTGTAGTTAAATGGCAGCCATTTAACTTTACGCCGTCACAGGTGGGTGAAAGTCTCTATCTTGACCGCCTGTTGTAGGTTATCAGTAATCCCCTACAAGCACATACAGGGAAGGCCGGGAGCAAGTTGTGAATCTCCCTGTATGTAGGTGCAAATTACCATGCCAAG
>DAOTYL010000144.1:0-4961 GCA_034434955.1 Anaerolineae bacterium
CGCCGCCGCGATCTGGCCGAGACGCTGCGCGAGGTCAGCACGCGCTTGGCCGCTGAACTGGACCTTGACCGCGTGCTGGCCGATATCCTTGAGGGGTTGCGGCGCGTGATGCCGCTGACCCGAGCAGCAATCCTGCTCTTTGAAGAGAGCGCGGACGCCGTCACCGTATTGGCAACCAGTGGCCCTGCGTTGGAGGGCTTTGTTGGCCACCGCGTACCCCTCTCTATGCTCGACCTACTGGAAGGCAACGAGGGGATCACCGAGGCGATAGAGCGCATTTACCGCGACCTTCTCGGCCTTCCCTCGGATCGCTTGCAGCAGGGCGGCGAACTGTCACAAGCTGTCACCGTTCAGGCGGCCATTGTTAGCCGTCCACCGGCGGACGGTCTGCTGCTGATAGAGCCGTTGTTGGTAGGCGGTGAGGTGATTGGCTACATCGTAGCGGAGCAGCCGGAATCGGCGTTGGCAACGCCAGTGGATCGGGAAGTGCTCTCCACATTTGCCAGTCAAGCGGCGGTGGCCATCAGCAATGCCCGCTTGTATGCCTCTCAGCAGGCAGAGGCTTATGTCACGACGGCTTTGCTTCAGGTGGCGGAGGCGGTCAATGCGCAGGCCGACCCTCATGAGGCGCTGGAGACCATTAGCCGCCTGACGGCCTTGTTGGCGGGTGTAAGCCGCTGCTTGATCCTGCGCTGGGAGCCAGAGAGACGGGCTTATGTCCTCAGTGCGCACTATGGCATCTCACGTGAGCGCTTTGCGGCCCGTGCAGCCGTCTCTATTCCGGCGGAGCAATATCCACTCCTTGACTTGCTCAGCGTGGCAGATCGTCCCCTGGGAGCTGGGGAAGGCTACCAGTTGCCTGTGCCGGAGCCGCTGGCGGAGCTGATGCCCGCCCCTGCTATCCTGTGCTTTCCGCTGCGTGCCAAGAGCGGGCTGGTCGGGCTGTTGGTGGTGGATGAACCACGCCGCGCTTCGCATCCCCGCCTACAGAGCATCTTGACCGGCATTGCCCATCAGACGGCTACCGTGCTGGAGACCGCCAGTTTACAGGCCAGCGCCGTTGAACGCGATCGGCTGGAGCAGGAGCTGGCGGTGGCTCACAGCATTCAGGCTAGCTTCATCCCCGATACAGCGCCGACGCTGCCCGGCTGGCAGATCGCTGCGGCATGGGAGGCAGCGCGTCAGGTCAGTGGTGATTTCTATGATTTCATCCCGCTGGCCGATGGACATTGGGGGCTGGTGATCGCTGACGTGGCCGATAAAGGGATGCCGGCTGCATTGTTTATGGCTGTCTGCCGCACCTTGCTACGGGCCGCAGCCATCAGCCGCCTCTCGCCCGCCGCCACGTTGATGCGTGTCAACGAGTTACTGCTCAATGACTCACGCAGCGATCTGTTTGTCACAGTGTTCTATGCGGTGTGGAATCCCCAAACGGGCCGCGTGACCTATGCCAGCGCGGGGCATAATGCCGCTTTGTTGGTGCGCAACCGCACTAAGCAGATTAGCGAGCTACGCGCGCGGGGGATCGCGCTCGGTGTGATCCGCGACATTGAGATAGAGGAGCATCAGGTTACCTTGCAGCCGGGGGATGTGCTAGTGGCTTATACCGACGGCCTCACAGAGGCCGTCCGCCCCGATTACACACAGTGGGGATTGGAGCGCTTCAAGGCTGCGTTGCTCTCGGCGTGTGGGGCCAGTGCGCAAGCGATGTTGGATCGAGTGCTGCAGGAAGTCAGGGACTTTGTCGGCGGTGCTCCGCAGAGCGATGACCTGACACTGTGGCTGTTAAGGCGGGAAGAAGGCTAAGCAAGAAGGGGGTGGCCATGACGTGAAAATGACCACCCCCTCTGCTTTCTGCGCCGCTGACGGCATTAGCCGCCTGTGGTGACGAAGTCGGGCATCCCCCGTCGTGGCTCGTTGATCATATCGGGGTTGAAGTAGTTAAAGGTGGCAATGGAGAGGCCGTTCATGATGGGCCACACAATGTTCGCGTTCAGCCAGTCGGTTTCGGCCCACAGGAAGATCACCAGCGCATAGTCGGCACCCGGGCTAAACACGATAGCCGCATCGCCGATGGTATCACGCGTGTAGCCGTGTTTGTGCGCAACGGGCACGCTCTCCGGTACGCCAGAGAGGATCAGCCTTCCCTCTTCGTTGCGCGACATGATTTCCAACATACGCCGACATTCGGCTTGCGTGAAATCTTCGGGGTAGGCGGCGATCAGCCCTCCACCGCCGAACTCAGCGCATTGGTAGATCATGTCCAGCAACAGGGCTAGGTCGCTGACCGTTGTCTGCATATAAGGGTCGGCTTGTGTGTCTACACAGGTGCCGGCGCGGGCGGCTTCGCGGGCTGGTGTGCTGTAATACTCCGGTGGCGCTTCTTCGTCATAGGGGGCTACGATGAAGGAGTTCTCAAGCCCTAGATGTTGCACCATCTCGGTGACGATCTGGGCGCCGCGCCGAGCATCGCCCCCGCCGATGTCGCGCAACATGAAGTTGGCGTTGAGGTTGCTGGAGAGGATCATGGCCGATTCGACCATGTCGAGCTCATAGGGGTACGGTTCCCAAGCGAGATAGCGGAAGAACTCCACCATGATGGGGATTTTCATCGTGCTCAAGGCGGCATAGGCTACGTCGCAGGTGAGGAACTCCGTTTTCCCTTGACGCGTGTCCAGCTCAAAGTGCAGGCTATCACCTTTTTCTAGGTCAATGGCGTAGACCGAGGTGACACCGTCAAATTTCTGGCTGACGATGAAATCCACCATCAGCGCCTGTAAGGTGTTCATATCAGGGCTTGGCGCTGCCTGCTCGGTGATGACAAGATCAACCGTGCGGTTGACAGGCCGCATGAGTGCTTCCTCAATGCGTTGGAGTGAGGCCTCTATGTCCAGGGTATACCCCGGTTGTCCGGGTACAAAGGACATGGTATCCAGCGCCGCTTGGGCAGCCTGTGGTGGGCGATCGTAGCGGGCGGCGACATCTGCCAACCAGGCCCTGAGCTGCTCCTCGGAGTAGGTAGCAATGAGGTCAATGTTGGCACCGCGCTCCGGGCGCCGCCAGAGGAAATCCCAGAATCCTGACCAGAAGGTGCCCTCGGTGCGCTGATCCTCAGCGCGGGAGAGCATGGCCTCCGAATCCACGTGGAAACTCACCTGTGCCGGGTCGAGGCGGATCTCTTGATCGCCATACATGACCGTCACCGGTGAGCCGTAAACCTGCTCGACATAGGCCTGGGCCTCCTCACGGGAGAGGCCGTTCACCGGTACGCCGCCGAGTGTCAGCCCCTGCGGCATACGCTGGCGTTCCCGACTGAAGGCGCCCATCTGGGTGACAAAAAGGATCGTCGCCACCAGAATCATGAGCAGCCCAGCCACCTCAAGCAGCGGGAGTGCGCCTTGCCGCTGCGAAACGGGAGTGCGTATCATGATCTGTCCCCTCACCTTGTCGCTGCGCGGGCTGCTTCCACCGCTGCGCGATGGAATGGCATCATGGGCGGCAGCGCCTCGGGATTGACCCAGCGATAGGCCAGTACTTCTGAGTTCAGATGCCTGACGTTGCCATCAGCCCGACACAGCAACGCGATGTTGATGTGCGTCTTGTAATCCTGCCCTGTTTCCACCAAGAGTGGGCGCAACACCGTGATGGGCAATCCCAGTTCCTCTTCCACTTCGCGCTCTAGCGCCTTGTCCGGCGATTCGCGACTTTCCAGCCAGCCGCCCGGCAGTCCCCAAGGATATTGGGGATGGAAGACGTGTTCGACCAAAAGTACCTCTCCCTCGGCGTTGAAGATCACACCGACGACGCCGGATGTAAAGCGTGCTCGTATCAGCCGGACGAGGTATCGAAGTACGCTGGCTGACCAGCGCATCCGGCGTAGTGCCTGCGCAAGGCGGCGCTTAAGGGCGATCGGGATGCCAACGGTTTCTGCCATCACGGTTGTCCAAATTACTCCGCATATCTGCGGGTATGCCAGAATATACCACCTTGCCCATGCCCTGCCAACCTGCCCTGATTTCCGGCGGAGCGCATCGGAAGACCGCCGAATGATGTATAATAAGCGTTGAGCGTCTTCGTCTTGCCCACTACTCTATCCGAGGAAGGAGTGTCTCCATCATGCCGGAAAGTGTGAAGGAGCTGCTGTCCCGCATGGCTGACCGCTTTGACCCCAATGCCTGGGGGGCGCAAGATGCCGTCCTGCAGTTTGATATTTCAGGCGAGCAGGGCGGGCAGTGGATAGCGACGGTCAAGGGCGGCACGCTGACAGTGAACGAAGGCTCAGCCGAGGCAGCGGACATGACCCTGCACTGCTCGGATGAGGATTTGATAGCCATGATCAAGGGTGAACTGAACCCCGTCAGCGCCTTTATGCAGGGCAAACTCAGAATCGATGGTGATATGGCGTTGGCGATGAAGTTACAGAACCTGCTAACCTGACTCCCCGCCTCTCAAAGCAAAAGGCCCACCGGTGAAGGTGGGCCATCTTTTTAGTCGGGGCGGACGGATTTGAACCGTCGACCTCTACAACCCCATTGTAGCGCGCTAGCCAAACTGCGCCACGCCCCGATTGCCTCACTAGTGTATCACATCAAAGGGGATGTCGCAAGCGCTTTGCCGTGCTGCTTCTGGCGTTCCGCCTCGGCCAGCGCAATGCGCGAGGAGGTCAGCGTCAGCCCGATGAAGGTCCATAGGATGGTAATCGCCGGATGGAATTCCAGATTGAAAAAGTAGTGGTCAAAGATGCCGTTCGCTAGTGCGCCGATCAGGCCGGCCATCAATCCCAGCAGGATAGCCCGCAGGCCCGGGATCGCCGCTGTATGGGGGTAAGCGTGCCAGGCGTAAGCAAAGACTGCTCCTATAAGCAGTAGGAAGGCACTCAACCCCAGCAGGCCCATATTTGAGGCGATGGTGAGGTAAACGTTGGCTACTCCTAGATAAAGGTCGATGTCAGGCGTTCCGGT
>DAOTYL010000145.1:0-4706 GCA_034434955.1 Anaerolineae bacterium
CACATCAACGATGTAGCCGTACCGCTCACTTGCCAGGGCAAGATGGCCGCTTTTGACCCCGAAGCGGGGCTGCGTCCATCGGATGCTCTGCTGGTCTCGCAGATGGTCGAGATGAAGACCGACTACGGCCAACTTTCTCGCGTGGCGTTCATGAACAATGTGGGGATGCACATTGTTGATCTGATGACGCCACTCATCGGTGGGCTAGGGGGCGGCGCTGAGGGAACAGCGGTTGTCACCATCGCCTGTCACATCTTGGGGGTGGTGCTGTACACCGCTTCCTACCACATGACGAGCCATACTCACCTGCGTTGGGTGAACAACACCGACCGCATGGGACTGTGGATGCAGGCCATAGTGGCCCAGGCGCTCACTCGCAACACGCCGATGGTGCTGCTCAACGATATCTACTGCGTCTCTGGTCCGGGGACGGCGGAGCTGCTGTGGGAAGTGGCTGCCGGTGCGCTGGTGGGCGCGGTGTGCGGGATGAACGTCCAAGCGGCAGGCTGCACGGGTGGCTTTTTGACCGATCACTACACCGGACTTGAGGCCCGCTTCGCTGCCGAGGTGGCCCACGCTGCCTTGGGTCTGACCCGCGCCGAGGCTAACGACTACGTGCTACGTTTTTTGGAGCACTACGAGAACACCTTCGATGCGCCAAAGCGCGGTTATCCTTTCCCTCAGGTATATAATGAGGAGACCCTAGAGCCGACTGAGAAGTGGCTGGAACCGTACGAGGCTGTCCGCAACGCCATCATCAACATGGGGCTGGACCTAGCAAATGGCTGGAGGAAAGTACGCTATGGCTGAGATTTCTCGTGAGATCGCAGATGCGCTCAGCAGGGCACTGCGCACCGGCGACGCAGACGGCGCAGAGGCAGCCACTCGGCAAGCGTTAGAGAGCGGCGCAGACCCCCTTGCGCTGATCCAGCAAGTAGTCGTGCCCACCCTGACGGAGGTGGGGAATGATTTTCAGGAGTTCCGTATCTTCCTGCCTGAGCTCATGAAGGCCGGAGAAGCTGCCAAACGCGCTGGCGCTCTGCTTGAGGAGGCAATCGCTGCCCAGGGCAAGGCCTCTGTTTCGCTGGGAACGGTCGTGATCGGCACGGTGGAGAACGATGTACACGACATCGGCAAGAACATCGTCGCTACCCTGCTCAAAGCGCATGGCTTCAAGGTGGTGGACCTGGGGCGGAACGTGGCCCCCAGTGTCTTTCTGGATGCTGCCGAACGTGAGCGGGCCGACATCGTCGCGATGTCCTCACTGATGACCACTACTCGCCCTGCCCAACGCAGTACCATCGATCTCTTCCGGCAGACTGGTCAGCGTGCCCGTTACAAGATCATCGTGGGCGGTGGGAGTGTGAACCAACAGTGGGCCGACGAGATCGGCGCCGATGGTTATGCTGCTGATGCCGCTGGCGCAGTGGAACTCTGCAAGCGGTTGTTGTCTTGAGTCCCTCTGCTCCGGACAGGTGTGGAAAGGAGGTCGACTATCGGCGTGACATAGTTGACAATGCCCTTACAATGATCTGTATAGGGGAAAATCACTTTTGCCCTCAGTCCACTAAGAGGGAAGGAGAGAAGAGCAATGTACGCCGTGCTGAAAAGACCCACAATAGTTGCCTTGCTCCTGATCGTGATCGTCGGCATGGTAGCCTGTGCTGCCCCCACCACAGCGCCTGCTCCTGAGGAGACATCTCCCCCGGCTGAGGAAGTCAAGGGCCGCATCGCCGTAATCCTGACTGGCCCCTACGACGACAACTCTTGGAACAACGCGGGCTATGATGCCGTGCAGGCCCTTAAGGCAGAGGGGTATGATGCGGTGTTCTCCGAGAGTGTCTCTGACGCCGACGTGGAGCGTGTCCTGCGCACCTATGCCGATCAAGGCTATGAGGTGATCGTAGGCCACTCCTTCAGCTATCAGGATGCGGTGTTCGCTGTTGCCGAGGACTACCCCAACATTAACTTCGCCTGGGCAGGTGGCATCAACCGGACGGCTGAGAACGTCGCTGACTACGATCAACCCTTCTATGAGGCCGCCTATGCGGTGGGCATATTGGCTGGCTACCTGAGCAAGAGCGGTAAGCTTGGCGCGCTGTACGGCTTTGACATCCCGGTTTGCCACAGTATGGGCGAGGCGCTGCTGTTGGGTGCCCAGACGGTCAACGAAAACGCTACAATTATCCAGACGGCGGTAGGCGACTGGGTGGATGTCGCCAAAGCGAAAGAGGCTGCGCTGGCTCAGGCCGATGCCGGCGTGGACTACTGGATTGAGTGTGGCGAAGGGCCTGCCTTAGGTGCTATTGAGGCTGCTAAGGAGGCCGGAGGTTACGTCACCGGCTACGTGGGCGACATGACTGAGAACGGCCCCGATGTGGTGCTTGTCAGCATCTACTGGAACCTGGTGCCGCTCTTCAAGCAGATGATTGAGGATACCCACAACGGGACGTTCGCCAACAAGTACTATCGCTTCGGTGTGGCCGAGGGCGCCATGCAGCTTATCTTCAACGACGAGCTGCTGGCCCAGATACCCAACGGCGAAGAGGCGAAGGCTGCTGCTGAGGAGACGTTGGCGAAGATCGCCGCCGGGGAGATTGAGGTTCCCTTCATTCCTGAGGCCCAGCAGTAAACTCGTCAGGGGGATTATGCACGGCGGATGGCAGCCAAGGGGGCTGCCATCCGCCTCTGGAGTGAGGGAGTATGCAAGGAGAGACCCAGCCTGTTGTCCAGATGCGCGGCATCGTCAAAGTTTTTCCGGGCGTGATCGCCAACAACCGCATCGATTTTGACTTGCTGCCGGGCGAGATCCACGCCCTCCTGGGCGAGAATGGCGCCGGCAAGTCAACCCTGATGAATGTCCTGTATGGCCTGTATACACCGGATGCGGGTGAGATTTATGTGAGAGGGGAGCGCGTTCACTTCACCTCTGCCCGTGACGCCATTGCAAAAGGGCTAGGGATGGTTCACCAACATTTCATGCTGATCCCCCCTCTCACTGTGGTGGAGAACATCGTGCTGGGGCAGCCCTCGCCGCGGGCGCCCTTGCTGGAGGACAAGGCTGCCGTCCGGGAGCGCCTGCTCCGCCTCTCGGACCTCTACGGGCTGGCTATCGCGCCGGATGCCGAGGTGTGGACGCTCTCGGTAGGTGAGCAACAGCGTGTGGAAATCCTAAAGGCGCTCTACCGGGGTGCCGAGGTGCTGATCTTGGATGAGCCAACAGCCGTACTTACCCCTCAGGAGGTTGACGATCTAATTGCCATCATGCGCCGCCTGGTTGGTGAGGGGAAGTCCATCGTCTTTATTTCCCACAAGTTGGACGAGGTGCTGCGGGCCAGCGACCGCATTACTGTGCTGCGGGATGGCCATGTGGTGGATACCGTCAACGCAGCCGATACGGATAAGGAGTCGCTGGCGCGGATGATGGTGGGGCGGGATGTTGTGCTGCGGATCAGCAAGCAACCTGCCCGGCCCCTAGAGCCACGACTTGTGTTGCAGGACGTTTGGGCGGAAAGCGACCGTGGCCTGACCGCCCTACGGGGGGTGAGTTTTGAGGTTCGCTCCGGCGAGATCCTTGGCATTGCTGGCATTGAGGGTAACGGTCAGAGAGAGCTTGAGGAAGTGATCGCCGGGCTGCGGCCTGTCACAGCCGGGCGGGTGATCGTTTGCGGAAAGGATGCGACCAATTACCCTCCCAGCGAGATCGGTGCGCTGGGACTTGCTCACATCCCTTCCGATCGCTACAACCGCGGGCTTCTCAAGGACTTCACTATTGCCGAAAACTTGGTGCTTCAGCGCATCCATCAGCCGCCTTTTGCCGTGAGGGGCCGCCTCCAACCGCAGGCGATAAAAGAAGAGGCCAAGCGGCTGGTGCGCGAGTTTGACGTGCGGACACCCTCCGTGGAAACCCTGGCGGGCAAGCTTTCGGGCGGCAATGCGCAGAAGATGATCCTCGCGCGGGAGTTGGCCCGCAACCCGCGAGTGCTGCTGGCTGCTCAGCCTACGCGCGGTCTAGACGTGAGCGCCATCGAGTACGTGCACCGCCGCCTGATTGAACAACGAGATGCTGGGCTGGCCATCCTGCTGATCTCTACCGAGCTGGATGAAATCTTGACCCTCAGTGACCGTATCGCCATCTTATTTGAGGGTGAGATCGTTGATATCGTGGACGCCGACAGCGCTGATGTCTACGAGATCGGCCTGTTGATGACCGGCGCACGGCGGCGCAGCAAGGAGAAGCTTGAGGAGAAGGTAGTGTGACCGAGTTCCCAATTGGAAGCGGCCAGCGTGAGGCGATTCCCCAGGGTGGTGCTTCGCCGCTCGGTGGCGAAGCCGAGTCGCTCGGCGAAGTGACGCTGAGCGGGTCAGCCGGCTGGCTGAGCCTACCACCCGCTGTTATTTCAATCGGTGCGCCCATCGTTGGCATAGTTGTCGGGTTGCTCATTGGCGCCGTGCTGATCCTCTTGGCGGGCAGTGATCCGATCGTTGCTTACTCGGCAATGGTACGGGGAGCGCTAGGCGGCCCGCGTGAGATCACCGAAACGGTCCTTAAGTCCACACCACTGCTGCTCATGGGACTGGGGCTGACGGTGGCGTTCCGAGCGCGCGTGTGGAACATCGGCGGCGAGGGGCAGTACTACATGGGCGCGCTGTTCGGGGGAATGGTGGCACTTTTCTTCCCCAACCTGCCAGCGCCGTTACTGCTT
>DAOTYL010000146.1:0-5139 GCA_034434955.1 Anaerolineae bacterium
CGTCACCTGACGCAGCTCCCCTGTCCTCAAATCAAGGAGCATCAGCTGACTTCCCGCCCCTTGCGCTTCGTCCAGCCGCCGACGGGCGAAGGCCAGCCAGCGACCATCTGGCGACCAGGCAGGCATCCGATCGTCTTCCGCTTCATCCAACAGCGGATGAACGCTGCCGGTCTCCAGATCGGCCCGCCACAGCTGCGGGAAGAATTGGCGGCCTACCAGGCGAATGTCGGCATATATCATAGACGCCCCATCCGGCGCGAAACTACCGACTTCCCCCATCTGATCGGGGATGAAGGTGGAATCCCCCGTTTTGAGGTCGATCGCCCGTATGGCCCCCGCCTGCATGTCGTAGAAAGCCAACCGCCCTCCATCCGGGCTCCACAGTGGGGCGAAGCCCGTCACGTCCTCATCCGCAAAAAGCGGGACCGATGAAGCCGTCCGTCGATCGTAGACCCAGATGCGCCCCTCGCCCGACGTCCCGTTGCGGCGCTCATAGGCCACCTGCTGCCCATCCGGCGACCACGTCGGCGCAGCACAGGAGTCGGGCGCACAGTCCGTGATGCGCCGTGCGCTGCCCCCCTCCACATGAACCAGCCAGATATCCGTTGTGCCGTCGGCATGGCTGGCCGTTGCCGCGACCCATCGGCCATCGGGGGCGGGCGCAAAGTCCAGTACACCGAAGGGCGGAGCAAAGATGCGGCGTGGCTCGCCACCCGCGAGGGACATCATCCACAGAGCGCGCGGCGGCGCCTCTGCTGGCGCAAGATAGAGCACATACAGCCCATCATCGGCGCGGCCCGTATGGCCCCCCAGCAAGGCAACTGCCGCGATGAGCGCCGTGAGCGTGATCATCGCCCCCAGCATGACCTTATCCAGCCGCTTCATGGGTTCACCCGGCGAAGAAAAAGAGAGCCACCAGGCTTGCAAGCAGCGTCATCAACAGCGATAGGGCGATGAGATACGCCACGCTACGTGCCTTGAACGTGCTGAGCCACATCACCGTCGCCTTGAGGTCAACCACTGCGCCGAAGGCTAGATAAGCCAACGCTGCCCCATCCACCAGATTGAGCGCCAGCCGAGCATCACCGAGGGGGCCAGCCGAAAGTACATAGGCCAGCGCTTGTGCGCCGATGGCAGCTCGCAGCGGCGCGCCATCCGTTGTGAACAGCACGCCGTGCGGAATGAACATCTGCACCAGCGCGGCCAGCAACGCCCCCATCGCCAGATAACGCCCTAGATCGAGGAAATCGCGCAGCGCCGCACGCAGGGCATGGCGTACCCGCCCACCGAGCGACACCATCGCTCCTCCCACCTGATCCTTGGCGGCAGCCATCGCAGCGGGCCGCAGCATCTCATCCGTCGGATCGGCGAGGGAGAAGAGGACGCCCATCCCCGCTGCCACTGCTAACCCTATGGCGACCCGCAAGAGCAGCAGGCTGCCCCAACCGTATACAGCACCGATGCCGGCTAGCATGACGGGATTCACCGCCGGTGCAGCCAACAAGAAGGCTATGCCCAAAGAAAGGGGAGCGCCCTTGCGCAGCAGTTGACGCACCACCGGCAGCGTCCCGCTTTCCCCAACCGGCAGAGCGAATCCCCACAGCACGCCCACCAACGCTGCCAGAAGGACACCACGCGGCGCCATGCGCTGTAGGTCCTCCGGCCTGATGAACGCCTCGATCAGGCCGGAGAACAACGAGCCGAGGAGCAAAAAGGGCAGCCCTTCGGCCATCAGGATGAAGACAACAGTGGGCAGATCGGCTTCCGGCAAGCCGACCACGCTAGAAGGCATGGCTGCATCCTCCTTGCGGATTATAGCGCACCTCTGGCGAGGTCATGCAGCCTCCTGGCAGAGGTAGCCAGTCGCCGAGCACTCGTTTATACTCTGGGGAGGAACGCCAAGCCAGAGGCATATAGATCACATCCACATAGGGGGCACATATGCCAGCATACCCTCCCGAACCGTTCCGCATTAAGATGGTCGAGCCGTTGCGCCGCACTACACGCGATGAGCGCGAGCGCCTGCTGGCTGAAGCCGGATACAATGTCTTCCGCTTGCGCTCAGAAGACGTTTACATCGACCTCTTGACCGACAGCGGCACCGGCGCCATGAGCGATAGCCAATGGGCGGGCATCATGCGCGGCGATGAATCCTACGCCGGAGCACGCAGTTTCTATCGGTTGGAGGCCGCCATCCGCGACATTTTCGGCTTCCAGCACTTTGTGCCCACCCATCAAGGGCGTGCCGCCGAGCATATCCTATGCAGCCTGCTCGTCAAGCCGGGGGTACGCATCCCCAACAACGGCCACTTTGACACCACAGGGGCCAACATCCGCGCCGCTGGCGGCCACCCCGTCGACCTGGGGATCGAGGAAGCCAAAGACCCAGCGAACCGCCATCCTTTCAAGGGCAACATGGACCTTGAGAAACTGGCGCGCTTCATCGAAGAGACCGGCCCGGAGCGCATTCCCTTTGGCATGATGACAGTGACCAACAACACCGCCGGCGGGCAGCCTGTCTCTATGGCCAACATCAAGGGGGCAGCGGCGATCTATCACCGCTACGGCATCCCCTTCTTCATTGATGCCTGCCGCTACGCCGAGAACGCCTACTTTATCAAGATGCGGGAAGAGGGTTACGCTGACAAAGCACCCATTGAGATCGCCCGCGAGATGTTCAGTTTGGCCGATGGCTGCACCATGAGCGCCAAGAAAGACGCGCTGGTCAACATCGGCGGCTTCCTGTGCGTGAACGACGATGACCTCTTCGAGCGCATCAAGCAGATGCTGATTCTGCGTGAAGGGTTCCCTACCTATGGCGGCTTGGCCGGGCGCGATCTAGAAGCAATCGCCATCGGCCTCTACGAGGGGCTGGACGAGGAATATCTGGCTTACCGTGTGGCGCAGACAACTTACCTCGGTGAGGGGCTACTCGCGGCGGGCGTGCCCATCGTTGAGCCACCCGGCGGCCATGCGGTCTATGTAGACGCCGGGCGCTTCCTGCCCCACATCCCGCGCGATCAGTTCCCCGGCCAGGCCCTGGTGATCGAGATGTACCGCGTGGGCGGTGTGCGGGCGGTGGAGCTGGGCAGCGTGGCCTTCGCCTACCCCGATCCGCAAAGCGGTGAGATGGTCTATCCGCCGCTGGAGCTGGTGCGGCTGGCCATCCCGCGCCGCATGTACACACGCAGCCACCTGGACTATGTGATCGAGACGATGGCCGAGATCGCCGCCCACCGCGACGCCGTGAAAGGCGTGCGCATCACCCGACAGCCCAAACTGCTGCGCCACTTCACGGCAGAGTTCGCCATCGTGGAGTGATCGGGGGAGAGAAGGCCGGCAGGCCTGCCCTCATACGCTATAGGGATCGGACAGGCCTCGCTATTTGGCGGTTGCCGATGGAAAAGCGGAGCGTTATACTCGCCAATCATGTTTAGGAATCGAACACGCCTTCTGCAGAGAGGACGGCGTAGTAGTCCATTCTCCAGAAGACGGTGGCCGCAAATCCGTTCCTACGCGTCACGCCGCTACAGTAGGGGCAACACGCTCCTCTGGTCGCTTGTCGCTGCGGGATTAGCCCTGCTCACGCTGGTGATCGCCGCCCCCTATTGGCTCCCTGCCATTCGTTGGGTGGTGCCCGACCGCTACATTATGGCCTATGCGCCTCAAGCGCTGCAGCCCATCATCTTCCGCATTGACGTCTCCGAGCAGGTGCCGACCCCCTCTCAGCCGCTGGATGCAGAGGCGGCGATCGGCCTGCTGGAAACTCCCTTCATGGAGCCAACGCCAACCCTGCCCGTCACGCCCAACCCCATTGTTGCCGGCGGGGGGAGCGGCGGCTACATCCAACCTACAGCGATTCCCGTTGCCCCTACCCCAACCATGACACCGGCCTTCTCGTTCAGCGTGGACCCCCGCGCAAGGGATCGCGAGAACGTCGCCGACCTCAGCCATGTGGATGCGCTGCTAACCGGCTTTACCTTCGTTCAGCAGACCGGCAGTAACAACTGCGGCCCGGCCTCTTTCGCCACGATGATGAGTTACTGGAATATCAACCTCACGCTGGAAGAGGCCCGCATCTTCCTCAAACCCAACCCCAGCGATCCGAATGTGCGTCCCGATGAAATGGTGCGTCTTGCTGAGTCGCTCGGCTACCGCATGATCGTGCGCGAGAACGGCAACTTTGAGCGACTAAAGCAGTTCATTTTGGCCGGTTATCCGGTGATGATCGAGAGCGGCTATGACCCTGAGCCGCAGACCATCGGCTGGACTTCACACTTCTTGACGCTGGTGGGCTATTCGGAGCAGGACGGCGGTTTTATCGCCATGGATACCTACCGCCGCCCCAACTGGTTTTACCCCTACAACGAGCTGGACTACTACTGGCGGCAGTTCAACCGGCGCTATTTGGTAGCCTATCGCCCCGATCAGGCCGTAGCAGTGGCTTCCATCATCGGCGAGGACATGGACGACCAAAAGATGTGGGAGAAGGCGGCTTTCGTGGCCCAGTTCGAACTCAGCCTGAACCGCGAGGACCCCTTCGGGTGGTTCAACCTGGGGACGAGCCTCGCCGGGCTGGGCCGTTGGGAGGATGCCGCCAATGCTTTTGACGAAGCACGTCGTCTGGGGCTGCCCTGGCGCTTCCTGTGGTACCAATTCGCCCCCTTCGAGACCTACCTGCGTGTGGGGCGCTACGATGACGTGATCACGCTGGCCGACGCCGTATTGGAGAAGATCGCTACGGAAGAGCCGTACTACTACAAAGGGCTGGCTTATGCCGCACAGGGCAATACAGAAGATGCACGCCGCCAACTGATGCTGGCCGTGCGCTTCAATCGTAACTATGAGGCCGCTCAGCTGGAACTGGATAAGCTGGGCGGTGGGTAGAGCAATCATGGCATCCTTGCGCAGGGGGCATCGTTTCCCCCAGACCGACTCTTATGGGCGGAAGCGCCGACGCTCCCCCACTCTCCTGGGGTGGTTGGCCATTGTCGCCTCGCTTGTGCTGCTCGCGGCAGCCATCACCATGCCGTTGTGGCTGATCAGTTTCCTGCGCTATGCAGTGCCCAGTCGCTATATCGTCGCCTATGCCCCCGAACCCATTCAGGCGCTGGTCTTTGAGACCAATCCTCTCCAGAT
>DAOTYL010000147.1:0-6551 GCA_034434955.1 Anaerolineae bacterium
ATGATGTTGCTGAACACATTGCCGATGGCGGGGCCAAGCAGAGCAAGGATGACGATGACGACCACCGCAACCAGCACAAGGATCAGTGCATACTCTACGAGGCCCTGGCCCTCTTCACGCGGAACGAACAACATGGTCAACACTCCTTCATACTATGATGATCGGATTATACGTTCACCGGTATTGTAAACGCAGGGCCAAGGGCTTGTAAATAGAAACGCGGCACCTGTAACAGTTTCGTATACCGCCGTGGCGCCGATGCTGCCGGCTGAGTTAGGCGCAGTGTTCAGAGATCGGCCTCCCAGGCAGGGGTTCCCCCCTCCGGCTCCGGCCCTGCGGGGATGTCTATCTCAATCTTGGCCCCCTGCCCCGCGACGCTATCCACACGGACGGTTCCATCCACCAACCGCACACGCTCATGCAGTGCGCCAAGGCCCAACGCCTCGCTATTGCTGGCATCAAGGCTCAACCTACCAGTGCCGAACCCCCTACCGTTATCTTCCACAACGACACGCACACGGTCGCCGCTCATATCCATCGTCACGCGGATAAAGGTCGCGCCGCTGTGATCGCGCGCGTTGGCCATCAACGCCTGAATGCCCCGGAAGATCAGCACCTCGCGGTAGTGCTCCAGACGGCGTTGGCGCCCCTCTATCACCAACTCCGTCTCGATGCCGGTCTTCTCCTTGAACGTCTCCAGATAATGCTTGACGGTCGGCACTAGGCCAAGGTCGGTAAGCATCATGGGACGCAGCTCATAGATAAAACTGCGCACCCGCTGAAAGGCCTCATGGGCGGCCTTTTTGAGCTTCTTGAGCTCCTCGCCCACCTTGGCTGGATCGCGATCGAAGAGCCTCTGGCAGATCTCCACCTGAAGGATGAAGTTGGTCAGCGAGTGAGCAGGGCCGTCATGCATGGCGCGGGCCAGCCGTTCCCGCTCTTCCTCTTGCGCATCAATCACGCGCATGATGATTTCCTTGGCATTGAAGCTCTCGCCCGCGCTTCTCTCGCCATCACCACGCGCCAGCAGGTTGATGACCTCCTGCAGCGACTCGGCGGTGCGTCGGGCGGCATCCTCCAGTGCTTGGAGCTTCTCCATCTGGGCGCGGATCGTCAGCAGGCGCTGTTGCACCTCCAGCGCCTCGTCGTAAATCTCCTTGATGTTCAAACGCGGGGTCTGATCCAGCACTGCTTGGATGCGCTGTACCTCCCCCATGATCACCGCGTTGCGCTCCGCTTGCTGTTCGATTTGCCCGCGCGATTGGTTGATCTTGGCGTCAATGTCGCGCAGCTCAGCGTTGACCCGCTCCAGCAGGCCGCGCAACAGATCGAGGGCCTCATCTCTGCTGCTTCTTGTTCGCCTTTCCACCTGTGCCATTATCCCCCCACCCCCTACCAGAGTTGATCGGAGGAGTTCTCCTCACCCCTGCGTGTAGCATCTTTCAGGCGCACCCAACCATGACGCAGCGCAAAGACTGCCGCCTGCGTGCGATCCTCTACCGCCAGTTTGCGCAGGATGGAGGTCATGTGATTTTTCACCGTCTGATGGCTGATGCGCAACGCCCGAGCGATCTCCTTGTTGCTCATGCCCTGCGTCACAAATTGGAGAATCTCCATCTCGCGCGGTGAGAGCGGCGAGAACGACTCCGCTTGCTCGGCGTAATACTGCCCGGCCACCCTCTCAACGCCCTTCTCCAGCCAGCGCTGCATCCCTTCGCGGTCGAACACCTGATTGTGCACCACGTAGCGCCCCTCCACTACGTGGCGGATCACTTCCACCAGCTGCTCCGGCTCAATCTCTTTGGCGCAGTACGCCGCCGCACCCGCACGCATGGCGTGCAGCATCTGCTCCGCATCATCGTAAGCCGTCAGCATGACCACCCGCACCGGCTGATGCTCGCTGGCGATCTGGCGCATGACCTGAATGCCGTTCATATTCGGCAGGTTGATGTCCAACAGCGCCACATTCGGCTGAAGGGTGCGGATCAGCTCCAGCGCCTGATAGCCATCCGCTCCCTGCCCGATAACCTCTATATCGTCGTGCAGCCCCAGGTTGAGCTCAACGCCCTGGCGGAAGATGCGGTGATCGTCAACGATGACGACGGTGGTCTTTCTCTTCCCCCCCGATTGATTAGGCCGTTGCTGGCTCATAGGCATCCTCAAGGACGCGTGCAAAGACCACAAAGCCCGCTTCACCGGCTGCGCCTAGTCTATCACACCCCTATAGGGCAAGCAACCGCTTAGGAGTTCCCTCTCCCGCAAGCAAAGCAACGGAGAGATGTCAGGGGTGAGGCCGGCGCGGCGCGGAAAATCGCCCACATGGCGCACCTCGTATACCGTCATCGGCCCCAGATCGGAGAGCGGCCGATAGCCCGCCTGCTCAGCAGCGGACCAGATGGGAAGGTAAGTGGGCCGCGCCACAAGCCGAGCGTAGGTCTCGCTCCAGGCAGGGAAGATCACCAGATACTCCGCACCACTGGCGAGGATATAAGCATGCAGGGCGTCGGCGTCTTGCATATAAGGGAGCACATCCGGCGAGACCAGTCCAGCGAGGTCCACCAGCGGGCGCGGGGCAAAATAGCCCAGTGCGCCGATGTCGTGCGCGGCGATCACGGCCTCCGGTGCGGTGTGTTCGGCCAGCCAGTGTGCCGTAGCGACCATTTCCATCTCAATAAAGTCCACATCTTGCGCATAGGCTGGGGCACCCAGCACTGCTAGAAAGAGGGGAAACAGCGCAGCAGCGGCCAGCAGCCACGTCAGGCTGCCCACCCTCACAGCCCTTTGCTGTGCCCTCGGCCTGATGATATTCACCATACCCCTCACGCCGTAGGCCACCACCAGCGGCACGGTTGGCATGGCATAGCGCCCATGCTGATACGTCACCGGCAAACGCGCCGCATAGAGCGCCCAATGCAGCAGCACCCACCCCAGCGGCAGCACCTCCGCCCCGTCGAACGGACGCCGCCGCACCAGCCGCACGATCTCCACCGCCAGCGCCGGTATCAGCACAGCCTGCGGGCCGACGAACACTACTGCCGCTTGATCGAACAAGCGCCGCGGATAGGGCATCTGCCACAACACGGCGTACTCGGTCTGTTTGGCGTAAAACGTATTGGGCCACAGCGTGCCGCTTGTGGAGAGGTTGAGGGCGAGGAATGGGGCAAGCAGCAGCGCGAAGCCCACACCCGCCAGCGCCGCCCAGCGCACCGTATCAAGCGGCCTGCCGCGCTTCAGCAGGCTGTACAGCCCGGCTACGCCTGCTGCCAGCACTCCTTCGGGACGTGCCAGCAACAGCACGCCGCCCCACACGCCGAGCCACAGCCCATCCTGCCAGCGATGCCCCCTCACGGCAGGGTCATGCTGCCGCATCCACACCCAGAACCACACCAGCAGCGCAGCGAAGAGCGCTGTCTCCATGCCGGAGGTCGCTGCCCACACCAGATGCCATTCCAGCACCGCCGCCACCCCCAGCGCCAGCGAGAAGTGCAATGAACGGGTAGGGAACAGCCGCGCCGCCCCCAGCCCCAGCGCGGTGAGCATTAGCAGCCCCATCGCCTGCGTCCACAGGCGCGGGTCAAGCGGCAGCAAATGGCCGGGGACGACCATCAGCGTCCACAGCACCGAGGTAGAGCCGCTGCTGGGCACGCCGGGCACAAAGGCCCACTGTCCCGTCTGCGCCAGATTACGGGCGTAGGCCTGGTAAATCCAAGCATCGTCCAGTGGAAAGCCGAAATGTCCCCTGCCCATTTGCGCTGCAAGCAAATAGAGCAGATGAGCCGTCACTGCGGCCAGCGCGATCACCCCATCGCGCCGCAGCGGCGTGAGAAACTGGCGAGGGTGGTGAAAAAAAGGAACCAACATCCGATCCCGCTCGTCAAGTATAATGAAAGCGAACGTAGCGAATAGGAAGGGTACACCAACTATGAAGAGAGCGCTATCCGCAGTGCTGGTGGTATTGATGCTGATGACGAGCGCATTCGCCGCCGGCTGCACGGCACAGGGGGGAAGCGGAACGCCCGAGCTGGATCGCCCTGTCTCATCCGACGAACCGCAGCCGCAGCAAGGTGATAAGGATGAGGGCGGCGTTTACCTGTATAGCGTGGCTGGCGTGGATGGAATAGACATCCGGATCATGGAATCCTTCCCCGTGCAGGTCAACGTCGCAGTGTGGGGCAACTTACCCGATGGCTGCACCGAGATTGATGAGGCGCAGGTGCAGCGTGAGGGCAACCTTTTCCGCATCACGCTGACCACGCGCCGCCCTGCAGATCGCCTATGCACCGAGGCGTTGATGCCTTACGAGCATGTGATCCCGCTGGATGTATACGGCCTCCCCGCCGGGGACTACACGGTGGATGTCAACGGTGTGATGGGCACCTTCACGCTGGAGATAGACAACATGCCCCCTGAAGAGAGCGACACAAGCGGCGGGCAAATCCTCTACGATCTGGCCCCCGTGACCGGCGTGGAAGCACACGTCTTGAGCGCAGCGCCCCCCAAAGTGGAGATCGTCATTCGCGGCTACCTGCCCGATGCCTGCACCGAAATCAACGGCATCAGCGAGCGCCTAGAGGGAAGCGTGATCCGTGTGACGGTTGAAACGCACCGCCCCGCCGACCTCATCTGTGCGCAGGTGATCGAGGACTTCGAGGTGCACCACACGCTGACCTCCATCCCCGGGCGTGGGACCTACATCGTGGACGTGAACGGCACAGCGCAGACACAGGTCACCCTCCCCTAATGAGGAGATGCCTATGGCATCACTCCTCGGCGGGCAGGATGCGATACAGATAGACGGGCGCCGCCTCATCGCCGAAGCGACCCAGCCGCACCAAGCGCCCTGAAGTGGGGCCGTCCCGGTAAAAGCGCTCCAGCGACGGCGGGGCGTTGTGATCGATCACGAGGAAAGTAACGCCGTAGTCGTCGGCAGCCTTTAGCAGCGTAGCCTCATCGCCGTTGGGGATAGGCACACCGCCCCGCCCACTATGGAGGTAAAGGCCGGGTGGGTTGTTGCTCATAATGCGCGCCTCCAGCGGCACGCCGAGATCGTCCAGCGCAGCGTCAACCTCATCGTACAGGGCGCCGCCCCGATTCCAATCCACCGTGTGCAGGTCAGGCAGGCCCACCACGCGGGTCAGCACGGCAAAGGCCGTCACGCCGGCAGCAAGGGCCACGCTCCCCGCACTGAAAACGCGCCATGCCGCTCCGGCCTGCCAGCCACGCCGCTGCGCCGCCCAGTGGATGGCATCCTCCAACCCCAGCGCTGCTGAGGCAGTCACAAAGGGCACCAGCGCCGCGCCGGAGTGCAGCCAGCCGCCACGCAGGCCCGGCAGCGCAAAGGCGAAGGTCATTGCCGCAAAGAGGAGGGGAGCATAGAGCAGGGCCGGTAACAGCCGCTTCTCACGCCGCCGCCATGCGCCGATCAGCGTGAAGGGCGTGAGGAACACGAGGTTGTGTACCCCCACAAACGTCGCCAGATTCCCCACCAGCGCCTGCCAACGCACATGCAGGATGGTCGCCCAGCCTGCGGCAAAGAAACGTTGAGGGGAGAGGTTCGGCGGATAGGCGAATAGATCGTTGTAGTCCACCAGCCACAGTGTGTTCAGCCCGCTGGGGGCCAGTGGGCTACCGAAGAGGGTCATGTTGCGGGCAAACCAAGGGGCCATCACCACGAGATAGCCAGCTAGCGCCGCCCCCATGCGGAGGCCTCTCCCTCCCTGCGTTGCGGGGAAGGAGCCAGGGAGCGAAGTAAGGACTGGAGGCGTGACTTCGCCGAGCAAAGCCGTAAGCATCACCACTGCGATCAGCAGCACCCCATCCGCCCGCGTCAGATGGGCCAATGCGGCGCACACTCCGGCCAGCGCCCACACCCACCAACGCCCGGAGTATCTCCCCGCGGCAGCCAACATGAGCGCCCCCGCGCCTGCCAGCGCAAACGGCGTGAACGACTCCGGCAGCGACCAGTACACCACGTAGTAGCCGCCGAAGACCGTCAGCAGGCCCGCCAGCAGCGCATGTTGCCGTCTGCCGATCTGCTCAGCCAGTGCGTAGCTGATGAGTGGCAGCGCCGCGCCGAGCAACACAAACACTGCCTGTGCCGCGCCGAAGGCAGGCATCCAGCGCCCGAAGAGCGCGATCCCCAGCGCCGCCAGCAGCGCCGGCAGTGGCTGCCAATAGGTGAAGGACGGCGCGGGCAAGCCCATCGGCGCTTGAAGGTAGTTCCAGAGGTACGGCTCACTGAAGCCGCGCCCTTCCACCAGCGCCACGCCGCCGTTGAAATAGTAAGCCGCATCTACATAGCCCGGGTCGCGCACAAGCCACGCCACCGCCCCGTTGACGGCCACCCCCAGCATGTAAAGCACAAGCAGATCGCGCCCACGCTGGCTCATGCCGCCCGCACCTGTTGAGGGCGGCACTGCCACCAGAAGGCCGCCAAGAAGCCGCCGATCAGGAGAGTGCGCAGCGGCGCGGTGAGGTAAAGCCCCCAGAACAGCCCCCGCGACATCAACACCGGCCACTCCAGAAAGTTGACCAGCGAGAAGAGCAGAATG
>DAOTYL010000148.1:0-16183 GCA_034434955.1 Anaerolineae bacterium
CCGGAGCGCCGCCACAACAGGCCGGGCGACCAGCGTGTCTCACCAGCCTTCACACGGTACTCTTTGGGCGCCGGGAACGCTGCGTCATTGTCTTCCTGCAAGAGATAGTGCGTTGCGGCCGGGCTTTCCGTCCACACCAGATGCGGCCTGTTGCGCTCATCCACGTAGGAGAGGTCTAGGATCGGCTTGAGCAACCCCCATGCCGACAGTGCATCGGTTGGCGCACTGCCCTCGGCAGTCGGGACATACTGCTCGGCAGGGGATATGTCTCCTCCAGAAGTGGGGACGGCGGGTTCGGTAGGCGGCGTCCAGATAGGGATACGTTCCGGCGCAGCGCTGGTCGCCGTTGTCGGCTGCGGCACGATCAGCGGACGCCACTCGCGCACCGGCCCTCCGGCTTGCTGCGGTGGCTGGATGCGCAGCGGTACAGTAGGCGCACTCGGTGGCGGCACAGGCGGCAACGTAGGTTGGATCACCGGTGTGCTGGGGGTGGGGCGGGTGACAACCTGCGGCGCGGGCGCAGACTCTTCCCTTGCTTGTGTCAGCGCAGAGGGCTGAGATGATGCTTGCGGCGGGGCGACGGGGCGCGGCGCAGATTCTGGCGCAGAGATGCCCGGCACACTGAGCGGCTTCCACTCCGCTACCACACCGGCCACTTCCACGCTGTGATGCACTCCGTTGACCACCTCCTGCCATTCCGCAAGGCGCGGACAATCCGCGAGCGTCTCGGAGAACCAGGCGCGGTCAAAGAGGTCTGCAAGGCGTGGGTCAAGATCGTGGAGCACACTGCGCATGAGGCGGTAGCGAGGGCTGTCTTGCTGCATCTCCTGCGCACTGAAGTAGTGCTCATCCTCGGCCTCTTCGCGGATACGGGGATCGTGCCAGGCCGCCATCTCCGCAATCAGCACCGCTCCGGCGAAGCGGTCTGCCTCCGGCCCCCATAGGCCATCGCCCGCCGTCTTATGGGCATAGCCATCCGTGCCTGCCGGAAGCGCAGCCGGCGGAGTGAAGCCGGGCGCATAGAGGTCCTCGATATCAATAAGGTGCGCCCGCACCGGATTGGCGCTGGCGTTGATGATGATGTTTGAGGCCGAAACATCGCAGTGGGCCAGCCCCGCTTCTTCAATGGCTGCCAGCACCTGCGCCGTAGCCTTAGCAAAGGTCAGCGCCTCCAGTTTGGAGAGCGGCGTCATGCCGATCACCATGTCGTACCACGTTGTGCCGCCGATCCAGGGCATCAGCACAGCGAACTCCAGATCGGGGTACTGGTCCAGCACATCGCCGTGATCGGGACGGTGCAGGCAAGTGCGGTTGGCGACCTCCAACCCCTGCCACTGGGCAAAGCGGGCCAATTGATCGCAGATCGCCACCAACTCCGCAAGGCGGAAGGCCTGCTTGAATTTCTTGAGCGCATACAGCCCACCGTCTGGCCCGCCGCCCAACTGATAGACGAACGCCTTGCGCCCTTCCTGCCCAAAAGCGAAGCTCGGTACAGCAGGATGCGGCATCACGTGGTAGGTCAACCCACCGATGACGATGCGCTCATGAGGAGCGGGGTTAAAGTCCGGCATGTCTCTCTATCCCGTCCACCCTCTGCAAGCGGGGGCTATAGGTCCTCACTGCACCTCAACAATCACAGTATTGCTCCACAGGCTGGCTTGGTGGTGCTCATCCACCGCCTTGACACGGTAGTAGTATACGCCTGCTGCCTTGCCTTCTACGGTATGCTTCTGCTTCGGATGGAAGATGCGCACCGTGTGCACATGTTCAGCCTTGAACTCCGCATCGGGCGATTCCTGAAGCTCGTAGTAGGTACAGTCCGGCACGCCGCGCCAAGCGATCTCAAACGGCGTGTGGGCCTTGACCGCATCCAGCGGCCAGAGGTACGGCGCAGCAGGTCGGCGCACCTGCACCGAGACCACGTTGCTGTATTCTCCGCAGCGCTGACGGTGGCAGGCCCGCACACGGAACCAATACTGTCCGCTAGCCGGTGCGTGGAAGGTCACATTCGTCTGCCGCGTCTCCACACCACGCACGTCCATGAAGTCCTTATCGCGGGCCACTTCCAGTTTGTAGCTATCCGCGCTGCCCACTGCCTCCCACCGCAGGCGGATTTCACCGCCCTCGCCGATCTCCGGCGGCTGCAACGTTGGGGCCGGCGGCGCAGGGCGCAGGGGCAACGCTTCGCTCTCCGTCCAGTCGCTGGCCACACCGGAGGCTTCCGCACGGACGCGGAAGCGCAGCACCTCGCCATCGGCCGGGATGGCCAGCGTGTGCTGGGTGGCCTCGCCGCGATACACCTCGCGGTAGACCCCCTCGCCACTCTCCATCTCCAGACAGTAGATCACATGTCCGCCGACCGCCCCCCAGGCCAGCGCAACGCGGCTGCTGTCCTCTAACCGATCGACCTCCAGCCATGCGGGCGGGGCCGGAGCAATGAGAACATGTACCGTCTCGCTCCAGGGGCCTTCGCCGCCTGCATTTGCCGCGCACACACGGGCATAGACTGCCCCGGGCTCACGTCGCACAAACTCCAGCGTGCGCCGTCGCTGCGTATGCAGGCGAGCATTCTCAAAGTCGGCTCGCTCGGAAATCTCGATCAGGTATTCCTCCGCATCGGCGACTTCCGTCCACGTCAAACGGATGAGGTGGCGAGCATCCGGCCCTTCCAGCGTCAGCGTGGGCGCTTCGGTGGGCGCCTGCGGGGCGATGCTCACCGCTTGCTCGTTGCTCCATCCGCTGCACCCGTAATCGTGGCAGGCCCGCACGCGGAAGATATACTCGCCCACCGGCTGCCCCCTGGCCTCATAGACCACATCATCCAGCACGATGAGGCGCGGCGTGCCTGCGGCAGGGGTTTCCTCCAGTTCGTAGCGTGTTGCGCCGGGCACAGGCTGCCAGCGCAGGGTGAAAGCCCCGTGTTCGTACCCGTAGATGGGGGCCGCAAGACGTGGGGTGGGCGGCGGCGGCAGGGTGACCTTCACCTGTTGGGGGGCGCTCCAAGGACCCGGGCCGCCATCCGAGACGGCCCGCACGCGGAAGAGGAACGTCCCCGGCTTCTGGGCGGGGATATCCCACGAGGTGGCACGTCCTTCGTAGACCACCTCTGCATCGCTGAAGTCGGGCTGCGTAGCACACTCCAGTGTATATTCCAGCGCCTCACCCTCGGCTTCCCAGGAGAGTGTCAACGGTCGCCCCTCAATTGGTGCGTGCAGTGTTGGCGCGGGCGGCGGAGGATAGGCGACCTTCGTCTGGCGCAGTTCGCTCCAGGGCGTCAGCCCACCAAAACGCCGCACAGCCCGCACGCGGTAGTAGTAGTGGCCGGGCGGCTGCAGCTTGGTCGGCCGCCACGAAGTGGCCCCGGGCGGCAGGTCGATCGTGCGGGCGTCGGTCAGCGCCGGACTGGTGGCCTCCTGTAAAATGTAGCTCAGCCGCTCGCCGGCTTTAGGCCAATACCAGCGTACTTCGTAGGTGGCCGCGCCGGTCGGATTCCAAATCGGCTCTAGGTGAGGGCGTTCAAGGTTGGGGTCGGGCAGATCGGGGTCAGGATAGCCTTCGTAGCGTGGCGTGCGCAGCACCACATCAATAAAGGCGACATCATCGCTGGTGGAAAGTCGCGCCCCGCGATGCACCTCGCGGTCCAGCCGTGCATCGGGGTAGGTCAGGATGTCCTGCGCGTGGGCGTTCAGCCCATCGGTGAAGGCGACTACCCGCGCCACGTCTTTCAGCGGATGCATCCAGGCGCTGAGCGCACCGCGCACCCCACGGCTGGTGGACCAACGGTTGGCGTTGTCCCACTCCCCGCCGAGGTGGAAGTCACGCCCCTCTTCATCCAGCACGCGCACCTGGGTATCGCCCATCCAGAAGAGTGAGATCATCCCTTCCGGCATAAAGGGGCTGGGATGGTCCATACGGCAGGCAGCGAAGACCGCCTCACTGCCGTAGGCACGTTGAGCCTCCAAAGCCTGCCGCACCAGCGGCGACATCTCGCCCGGGATTTCGTAGGCTTCCACTTCGTGCTGGGCCTGCTTTTGCAGGCGATTGAGGTAGGCGGCTGCCGCCTCAGCGAGCGCTGCCGGGCTGCCCAGATAGCCCACATCCAGTGCCCACAACCACTCCAACAGGCCATCGCCTACGATGCGTGCTGCAAGGTTGCCGCAGAACGACGATCCCACGCCGTCGGCCACCACAAACACCAGCCGCTGGTCGTTGTGCTGAAAGCACAGGTAGTCCTGCCCCTCCGAGCGGCTGACCATGCTATCGCTGGAGCGTGCGTAGACGTAGCGCACGTAGGCGTTAGGCACGGCGACAAACGTCACCGGCGTCTCAATGCTCTGCGGCACGCGGTGCGTGCGGATGGGGATGATCTCGGATGATCCGGTGAACGACATCGGGCCGAACTCTTATCCTAAAAGATGTTCTGCAACACCGACCACTGCACAGCCAGCGCCAGCGCATAACAGCACAGCAACCCGGCCACGCCAACCACAATGGCTATTGCGCGGCAGCCCGAACGCTTCTTGCGCCGCCGCTGCGACCTTGCTCCCTGTGGTTGCGAGCGCCTCTCGCGCCTTGTTTGCTCCGGCCGGGCTTTGTCCTCCCCCCCCATAGGCTGGGCCACAGCAGGGGGGCGCGGCTCCCGATCCGCAAACTCGCGCGGGTTAATGGGCGCCCAACTAGCCACTGGCCCACGCGGCAGACTGTCAAATAGATCGTACCACGTTTTGAGCGGTGGGCACTCCTCCAGCGAATGCGAGCGCCAGGCTGCCTCGAAAACCTCGGCGAACGCTTTGTCGTACATCTTCAGCACCTTCAGCAGCAGGCGGTAACGTTCGCAGTCCTGCTGAAGGTCCTCCGGCGCAAAGTAGCTCTCTCCGTAGGCAGCTTGGCGCACTTTGGGATGCACCCAAGCCAGCACCTCGGCCATGAGCACCGCGCCGGCAAAGCGATCGCCCGCCGGACGCCACTGGCCGAGGCTGCCCACCTCACGGTGCTGATAGCCGGGCGTCCCGGCAGGGACCTGTGGCGGCGGTGTCAGCCAAGGGCTGTAGAGGTCCTCCACATCCACCAGATATACGGTGGTCTGGCTGGGGTCTACGATCACATTGCCGCTGGAGAGGTCGCAGTGGGCCAGTGCGTTCAGCTCCAGCGCGTAAAGCACCCAGGCGATGCTCTCGGCCAGTGCCCGGCTCTGATCCAGTGTCAGGCGCTCGCGCTTGTGCAGATAATCAAACCACGTCTGCCCGTCGATCCAGGGCATCACCATCGCATAATCAAGGTCCTCGTGCTCGGCGACAAGGTGGGGGTGTGTCTTGCGGGTGATAACCGTCTGATCGCATACCCGCATACCGGGCAGCTCATGTGCCCAACGCAGCGCCCGCGCCGATTCCAGCAGGCCGGCGTGGCGGAAGGCTGGACGGAAGACCTTGAGCGCACGGGCTTCGCCATTTGATCCACGGCTGCCATCCAGCGGTTCAATGCGGTACACGATGGCGTGTCGACCTTCCTGCCCCCACACCAGCGCAGGTGCCGCCGGATGGGGTGAGAAGCGGTATTCCGTCCCGTCGATGACCAGCCGCGTTTTCAGCGTTGGGTTGAACATATCCTCAAGTCTTCAGGTGCTAATCGCTAACCGCCCTTGCTCCCCCTCTGATCGGCGATCAGCCGCTCCACCATCAGCATCGCCAGTGCGGCGCTCGTGAGGCCCAGCAGCGCCGCCCGCTGCCACATGGCGATCTGCTGTTCCCTATCCAGTGGCGGAGCAAGGGACGTCTGCGTCAACGCCGAAAGCACAGCCAACACCTCGACGGCCTCAGCCACCGTCTGCGGCGCGGACGGCGCACCTTCCGGCTGCTCCTCCGCCTGCAAGGGCCGCCACTCCTCCACCGCCTGAACCTGCTCCGGCTGCGCTTCAATGGGCTGGATACTTCGCACCGGCGTGCGTGGCTCCCTTTCAACGACGATAGGGCGGCGATCGGCCTCAAAGGCGGGCACCTTCAGCTCATGCGGCGCGGGCGGCTTCTCCTGACCGGTGGTTTGCGGGCTGGGAGCGAGGCGCACGTCAAACAGCGAGGCGTCATCGGCAGGCGGTTGGGTTGCCCAGCGTTCCATCAGGCGAGCAAGATCGGCGTCGGTCGGCACGTGCTCCACGCCCAGCCCATCTGTATAGCCCGCTACCCGCGCCACGCGCTCGGCGCTGCCCACCCAAGTGTGCACCGTACCCTTGACGCCCGTCAGGGCATTCCAGCGTTCGGAGGTGTGCCCCCTAGGGCCGAGGTCCATCAGCTGCCCGGCGATGTCAAGCGCCGCAACGGGCGAGTCGCCCAGCCAGCATAGCGCAATCCAAGGGTCCACATCGGCCAGGGCGATGCGTCCGGCCACAAACATCGACTCGCTGCCGTATTGGCGCTGTATCTCCAGCGCCTGCACGAGGATCGGCGGCAGACCCTCCGGCAGTTTGAAAGCCCTCACCTGCTCTGCGCTGTGTGTCGTCAGCGCATTGAGCGCCGCCGTCACTGCCTGCGCAAAGGCCTCACTGTCCGCTGGCCGTTCGATCTCCCACAGCCAGTCTACCAAGCCGTTGCCTGCCAGCCGCGCCGCGAGGTCCCCCATGAAGGACTGCCCCACGCCGTCGCAGACGGCAAAAGCAAGATCACGTTCCCCATAGCGGAAGGTCACGTAGTCCTGCCCGATGGTGTGGGTATCTACACTATCGGCAGAGCGGGCGTAGAGGTAGAGCGCCGTCCCGAACGGCATGATCAGCGTGGTGAGTGGCGTCTCACTGTCCTGACGCAGCTCGATGCGTTGCGGCTGGATGGTTTGGCTTGCGCTCATGCTGTCGGCTCGCTGCGCTGGGCAATTTTACGGATGACGGCAAGCGGGCTGAACGAATCCGTCGGCCCGGCCTCACCCCCCTCTTCCCCCTCTCCACTAGGAGTGGAGAGGGGGAAACAAGCGCAGCGAGCGGGGGGTGAGGCTTACTCCCTACGGCGTGACAGGCGTGACCGGCGTAGCGCCGCTCATGGCGAAGCCCAGCTCCACGATCTCCGGCTGGTTACCGGGGAAGAACATACGCGCTCCAGGTGCCAGTTTGTAGCCCATCTCGGCCATCACGCTGGCATAGGTCGTGGGGATGGGCGAGGACATGCGGAACAACGTCTCGGCGTAGGGCGAGGCTAAAGGCGTCTCGTCCGTGACGCCCTGCCAGTTCTTGGGGTCGGTGACGGGTTGGGTGAGTGCCTTATCGGTGACAAAGATGTTCTCAATCAGCACGTTGCCGTCCGGCACCGCCATCTGCATGATGCGACGGGCGATAGGCTCCGGATCGCCGCCCTGATTGTATTCGCCATCCGTCATGTGGCAGATGAGCGGGGCAGGGCAATCGTTCAAGTTCCCGATCTCCGCTTTCAGCAGCCGCTCTGCCTCGCGGAACGCCGCGGCGGTATCGGTAGCATCCATTGGTTGGAGACGCGGCACGCCCATCTGCGCCAGCTCCGCCACTGTCTTGATGCCTCCCAGCAGGTCGGTGACCTGCGAGGAATAGGCGTACATGGCAATGCGATAGCGTGGTGCAACGGTCGTGCCCTTGGTGCTGCGCTGAACCATGCGCACCGCGACCTGATGGAGCGCATCCGAGACGATCTCGATCTTGGGTTTGCCGCCCACCTCTTCCGCCATGGAACCGCTCACATCCAGCAGGTAGATGATCAGCGCAGGCGTCTTGCTTGTGGCAGGGATTGTGTATGGCATGACGTCTCATCCTCTCCTTACGATCTTCTACACCAGTGCTATGTCCTGACAGTGCTCCATTCTCTTGTACGTAGATGGGATGACGAAGTTGCAGGGGAAATGTGGACATCTGTCCGATAGTATACCCCAAGTGCTTCTTGCACGTCAGCAGCGCGTTTTCCCCATCTCCCGTAAGCGCAGCGACGGAGAGCAGGGGTGGGATGAGGCCTCCGCAAAAGGGGAGGAGAGCCGAGGAAGTCAGAGAGTGGGGCCTGCTCCTCCTCCCAAGCCCGGCTCATAGGCTGCGATACGCTCCCGCCATTCCTGCGGGATAGGCATGGATTCCCCCCGTGCGTAGTCGTAGGCCACCTGCACCGATGTCCCTGTTGCGGCGACCTGCGGCTCCTCCCCCTCATTCTCACGCACGATGGCGTACTCAAACTCGAAGCTCTTGCCGCCCAACCGCGACGTGCGCAGATAAACCCGAATGCGGTCGCCCCAGCGGATGGGCAACAGATAGTCGCAGGTGGCGCGGGCGATGATGATGGAGAGGTTCTGCCAGCCTCCTGACCAGCCCAGCACCTCTTTCATGTAGTGGGTGCGTGCCGTTTCCATATAAGTAAAGTAGGTGGCATTGTTGACATGCTGAAGTGCATCGATATCCGCATAACGCACTTCAACCGGATGGGAGAAACGGAAAAGGGAGAGATCGATCATCGGGCTTCCCTGCTAGGCGTGATATAGTTTATAGTAGAGTCCTGGGCATCTCCCCCTTGGCGTGCTTTGTGCTTCGTTCCCTTACCCTTGACACTCAAAGGGGAGCATGCTGCATCTGCTGCGTATCGATTGTAACGCAACTCGACTTCTGCTCAACCAATGCAAGCCCAAACGGAGGGATGAGGATGGCATACGACGTTCAGGCGCAGATCAAGGACCTTGAGCACTGGGATTGGAAAGTGCGCGCGGAGGCTATCCGGCGGCTGGAGATCGCCCGCGAAGCGGCAGCAGCCCCCGCGCTGATCGAGGCTCTGAGCGATGAGAGCCGCTACGTGCGGGCAGCGGCAGCGCGCGCGTTGGGTAAGCTAGGCAGGGCGGAGGCCGTTCCAGCGCTCATCAAGGCCCTTGACGATGAGGCTTTTATCGTGCGCCAGAACGCCCTGTGGTCGCTAGGGGAGATCGGCGCAGCGGCCCGCGAGGCGCTACCTGTGCTCCAGAGATTGGCCGAGGATAACACGATGTTCGCCGAGCGTGAGATCACCGTTGGCGAGCTGGCGCGGCTGGCCATCGCCCGCATTGAGGCCGCCTCACAGCCCACGCCTCAACCGGAGGCCGCCCCACCAGCCCAATCGGCAGCACAACCCGTGGAGGGTGTGCTCTCCCCAGAGGAGCGCAAGGCCCGTCGCGAGGCCGCGTTGGCCCGCAAACGCGCCCGTGAGCAGGGCGGTGGGGGTGGATAGTTTGACGAGCCTCGCTTCCCCACCCTCGCCGCGCCTACAGCGCATTTCCTCCCTCTCCCTCTGGGAGGAAAACTAGGGGGACAGTAGGATGATGGACGCTTCAGGGCGGCGCAGCACCCTTGCAGCGGCGGTGCTGCTGCTGGCGTTGACGCTCTTGGCGGCGGCAGCCATAGCCGGACAGCCTAACAGCACATCCTGCGCGGTCGGCGCGGCGCTCCCCATCCTGCCGCTGCGTGTGGACTATGCAGGCTTCCGCCTGCAAGCCTACGGACGCTCGGCGGCGACCGTCCCGCCGGGCAGCACGCTATGTCTGGCGCTGGAATGGCGTCCTAGCCTTCTTTCCCCCAGCGATGTCCCCATCATCCTCATCGAGCTGATCGGCGAGCAGGGGCAGGTGGCAGGGCGCTACGTGGGGCCGGCGGTTGCCGAGAGGACGCACTGGATCGCCGGAGCCGTGATCGAGGCGCAGTATCCCCTTCTCATAGCGCCCCACGTTGCCGAGGGGCGCTACCTGATCGCTCTGCGCGTGCTGGATCGCAAAGGGAACACCATCTCCTCCTCGGAGGGACACACTGACCTCATCCTCGGCACGCTCTACGTGGATGCCGAAGCCATACCGCCCTCCGGCCTGCTGGAGGGCCTTATTGAAAACCTGCACTTCAAAGGTCACCTCAGGCAGTGGCCATTTTGGCCGCCTATCCGCACAGATGAAAGGGAAGCTTGAGCGATGCGCGTCCTCCTACAACGGGTGAAGAAGGCTGCCGTCCGCGTGGACGACGAAGTGGTTGGAGCAATCGGGCATGGCTTTGTGGCCCTTGTGGGCGTGGGGCATGGTGATGGCGAGGCTCAGGCGCGTTGGTTGGCACAGAAGGTAGCCGGCCTGCGCGTCTTCGAGGATCGTGAAGGTAAGTTCAACCTTTCCATCCGCGATGTGGGCGGCAGTGTGCTTGTCGTTTCGCAGTTCACGCTTTATGCCGATGCCAGTAGAGGCCGCCGACCTGCCTTCGTGGATGCCGCCCCGCCGCAGATCGCCGAGCCGTTGGTGGAACGCTTCGCTGCTTTCCTGCGTGAGGAGGGGCTGCCCGTCGCTATGGGCGTCTTCGGGGCACGCATGCTGGTAGAAATTCACAACGACGGCCCGGTGACCATCCTGCTGGAACGCGAATAGGGCTTCATCGCGGTGAGGTCTTCGGCTTCCTCGCCCCCAACGGCGCGGGCAAGACCACTTCCATCAAAACGCTGCGGGGGTTGGCGCAACCCACCTCGTGCGTCTCGCTTATGCAGAGCGGGATGACCGACCTTACCCGCATGGGGCCTTTTATGGCCGCTAGTCAGCCGAGGCCCGCCTTTGTGCTCTACGCTGTGCTCTACACACTAGGGCTACTGGGGGCAGCAGTATGGGCCTTCAACCGCCGCGACCGCTAGCACCGCGACCACCGCTCCCCACCGTCGCAGGGTGAGGCCGTTTGACTTGACCCTCAGCCTATCACTAGAATCTAAGTATCAGGGTTGGGCCATCCATGCCGAAGCCCATACCCTCCATTGACCAACGGTTTGGAATCGGGGATGGAATACAAAGACTACTACAAAGTTCTGGGAGTACCCGAAAACGCGGATGCCAAGACCATCAAGTCGGCTTTCCGGCGTTTGGCACGCAAATATCATCCGGACGCTCACCCCAGCGATCCGAGCGCCGAGGAGCGCTTCAAGGAGATCAACGAGGCCTACGAAGTGCTGAGCGACCCGAAAAAACGTGCCAAGTACGATCAGGTGCGCCGCAGCTACCAGCAGTGGCAGCGCATGGGCGGTGCGCCCGGCGGCTTCGACTGGTCGCAGTGGATAAGCGGCGCACCGGGCGGGGTCAACGTTGAGTTTGGCGACGCAGACAGCCTCTTCTCGGAGTTCTTCCGCGCCATCTTCGGTGGCATGGGCGGCCCGTCGCACGGCGTTAGCTTTGAGGACCTCTTTGGCAGCCGTGCACGTAGCACGACGCGGCGCGGTCAGGACCTCACCGCCGAGGCCGACATCACCCTAGAGGAAGCCTATCACGGCACCACGCGCCTTCTCTCCGTCAACGGCCAGCGCTTGCAGGTCAAGATTCCGGCGGGGGCACGCACGGGCACGCGCATCCGGTTGGCCGGCAAGGGCGCCCCCGGATTCGGCGGCCAACCCGGCGACCTCTACATCCGGATCAACGTGCAGGATGACCCCCGCTTCCGGCGCGAAGGCGATGACCTCTACACCGACGTGTTGATCGACCTCTACACCGCCGTGCTGGGCGGCGAGGTGCAAATCCCCACCATGACGGGCAAGGTCATGCTCAAGATCAATCCGGGCACGCAGCCCGGCCAGCTCATCCGCCTGCGCGGCAAAGGAATGCCCCAGCTGCGCAAGAAGGATGCCTACGGCGATCTCTACGTGCGCATCAATGTGGAGATTCCCACCAACCTGAGTGCCAAAGAGCGTGCGCTGTTCAAGGAACTGGCAAACTTGCGCGGCGCTAACTATCATGAGGAATGAACTTCCCCCTCCTCCCCGCCGCTTTGCTCGTGGAAAGGGCATTCGGGCGCGATAAGGGGTGAAGGCCAGGCACATTTTTCTCTAATAGACGGACTGCGGAGAGGACTAGGAAGATATCGGTTATGATAATGCACCAACAACGTAACAGTATCCGCCGGCTGGCCTGGATTGCGTTGGCGCTGGTTACGTCGGCCTGCTCGGCACTTCCTTTCGGTTTGACAATACCCGCGCCTGCGCCGCAGCAGGCCGAGCCGTTCAACGATATCCCCCAGCCCACGGTGGGGGGGCCGTCCGTCCCTACCCCACTGCCGGAGGAGGTGATCGCCGAGGCCGATGCCGAAGAACTGCTGCTCATCAACCTCTACCAGCGCGTCAACCCGGGCGTCGTCAACGTGGACGTGAGCTTTGAGCACGGCGACATGGGCCTCACCGACTTCGGCTCCGGCTCCGGCTTCGTATACGATGCGGAAGGGCACATTGTCACTAACAACCATGTCATCGCCGGGGCCGATGAGGTGCGCATCACCTTCTCCGACGGCGTGGTGCTGATCGCCGAGGTGGTGGGGGTCGATCCCTACAGCGATCTGGCTGTGCTCAAGGTGGACCCGCCGGAGGGGTACACCCTCACCCCTTTGGAGCTGGGCGATTCCAATGCGGTGATGGTCGGCCAGCGCGTGGTGGCGATCGGCAACCCCTTTGGCCTGCAGGGCACGATGACGGTGGGCATCGTCAGCGCTGTAGGGCGCACGCTGGCCGCCGAGAACAACTTTAGCAATCCGCTCATCATCCAGACCGACGCCGCTATCAACCCGGGTAACTCCGGTGGCCCGCTGCTCGATTCCCACGGCCGCGTGATCGGCGTCAACACGGCCATCCGCAGCGCCACCGGCACGAATACCGGTGTGGGGTTTGCCGTGCCGGTCAACACCCTCAAGCGCATCGTGCCGCAGCTCATTGAAACAGGCAAGGCTTCTTACCCCTACCTGGGCGTCAGCTCCAATCCAGCAGTGACGCTCGCCGCGCTGGCATTGGAGTACGACCTACCCGTTACGCAAGGTGTGCTGATCAATGAGGTGATCCCCGGCTCTGCCGCCGAGCAGGCTGGCCTACGCGGCGGTGATCCCGAACGGGAAGTCATCTTTCGCGGCATGACAGTGCGCTTGGGCGGGGACATCATTACCGCTATTGACGGCACGCCCATCCACTCTTTCGAGGAGCTGCTGGGCTATCTGGTGAGCAACACCAGCCCCGGCCAGCGGATCATCGTCACCATCGTGCGCGATGGGGAGACCCTAGATGTGCCGGTGACGCTTGGCTCGCGCGATTGAGCCAAGCGTCCCGGGGCGGGGCCTTCACCGGTCGGATGACCAGTTCACCATACGAAAGGAGTATCTCCTATGTTTGAGCGCAGCGATCTGGAAAGGCTCGCGGCCTACGAGGGCAAGCATCCTGTCGTCAGCCTCTACCTGAACATGGACCCGCGCCTGCGGGACACCCGCGACGCTTACCGTGCTCGCCTCAAAGGGTTGTTGAAGCAGATTTCCGGGCGTGCGCCCGCCGCGGATATCGCGGCAATTGAGGAGTACTTTGAGAAGGAGTTCGACTGGTCAGGACGCAGCGTGGCCGTTTTTTGCAGCCAAGGGGGGAACCTCTGGGAAGTGCAACGCTTTGCCGTCCCTCTGCGCAGTACGGTGCATGTCAACAGCAGGCCCTTCCTCATGCCGCTGGCGCGTCTGATGGACAGCTACGGCTCATATAGCGTAGCGCTGGTGGATAAACAGACCATCCGCATGTTCTACTTCCACCTGGGCGAGCTGATCCACTCCGAGAAGCTGGAAGGGGCCGATATCCGTCAGGTGAAGGGCGGCGGCGGCAGTGGAATGGGCGCTTCAGGCAGCCGCGGGCTGGATGTCAGCCGCCACGTGCGCGAGCAGGTGCGCGACAACCTGAACGAGTTTGCCGAAGCCTTCGCCGCCTTCTGCGCCCGCCACAAGGTAGAGCACATCCTCATCGGCGGGGCCGATGAGAACGTGCAGGCTTTCCGCGACGCTCTACACAACCCCTGGCATGATCGCGTGGCAGGTGTGTTTACCATCTCCATCCGTGCGCCGGAGGGCGAAGTGCTGGCCCGCTCATTGGAGATTATGCAGGCCAAAGAGCGCGAGCGCGAGCAAAAGTTGGTGGAGCGCCTCGTGACGCAGGCTGCCAAGGGAGCCAACGGCGTCATGGGCCTAGGGCCAACGTTGGAAGCCATTGAGGCGGGGCGTGTGCAGACGTTGGTGCTGGTGGAGGGGGCGCTCCAGCCGGAGGTAGCCGATCCGGCCATTGTCCGCACGGTGGATTACGGTGGCGAGGTGGAGTTTGTGGACAGCAACATCTCGCCGGCTATTCTGGATGGCATCGGTGCGCTACTGCGCTACTGAAAGCGCGGCGGCGAGACAATGGTGAGCCGATCGAGGCGCTCCGCGAGGGCGTCCCCATCCAGATCGGCCGGCGTGAGTATCTCCGCGCCGGCTTGCAGCAGGCCCTTATAATCGGCGTCGCCGCTGAAGGCAAAAACAGGCCGCCCCTGTTCACGTGCCCGCCGCACGGTGCTCATGCTGCCACTGTCCTTGCCGCCGGCCTGGATCACGATCACGGCGCGGCTCAATCCGCTGGTGATGCGGTTGCGGGCGATGAGGCTCTGGCGGCTGACCGTCGCCAGCGGATGTGTCTCACTCAACAAGGCGCCCTGCTGGGTGATAGTTTCGGCCAGCTGTCTATTAGCGGGCGGATAGACCATCGCCGCACCGCAGCCCAATACAGCCAAGGTGCGTCCCCCCACATTGAGTGCACCGCGGTGGGCAGCGGTGTCAATACCCAGCGCAAGACCGCTGACGATTGTCCAGCCGCGTGCGGCCAGTGCAGCGGCAATGCGCTCGGCGAGTGCAGCGCTGGCCGGTGGGGGTGTGCGTGTGCCGATGATGGCTACCGCGCGTGCATCTTGCGGAGCAAGTGCACCGCGCACAAAGAGCACCGGCGGGGCATCCGCGCTATGCAGCAGATTGGCGGGATAGTCTTTATCCTCCCACGTCAGGATGCCGATGCCCTGTGCGGCAAAACGAGCCAGTTCGGCCTCAACAGCCGCGAGGTCAAGGCGGGTGATGGCGGCTGCTGTCTGCGGCCCCACGCCGCGCACGTCCCTCAACTCCCGCGCCGAAGCGGCCAGTATCGCTTCCAGACTGCCGAAATGCTGCAGGAGGGCGGTCATCGTCTTGCCGCCCACCCCGGCCCAAGCCGCTAACGCTGCCCAGTGCGTCTTGTCCATCGCCGCCCGCGATCGGCCATCGTATAGGGGGCGCTACTTGGCGGCGGCTTCTACGCCGATCACCTCTTCAATATCGGGGAAGAACTGGCGCACCGTGCCCTCGATCCAACCGTGCAGAGTGTGGATAGAGAGCGGACAACCCACACAGGCCCCCCCTAGCTCCACCCGCAGGGTACGTCCGTCGTAGTCGAGCAGTTTAACCCAGCCGCCGTGATACTGCTCAATGTAGGCACTCAGGAACTCGATCAATCCCTTCATGCGCGTGTAGTCGTCGTGGTCTTCCGGCAATGTGTACTGCGGCAGCTCACTCATGGCGATCCTCTTCGCGTCCCTTTCTTACGGTTGCAACTTCTGACACTCAGTATAATCCAAGCCGCTCCAAAACGCAGGGACGATTGCCATCGGAAAGGGTGAAATCCATCCCTGCTCGGGCTTGCCGAACGTGCGGCCTGTAAGGGCTGAAGGGACGTGCTATAATCCCGATTATGGACACCTCTTCATCCCACCCCAGACAGGGCCTGTGGATCGGGATTGCGCTTGCCGCAGTGGTGCTGGTCATCTGCCTGTGTGTAGCAGCGATGGCCACCGCAGGGTTTTATGCGGGCCTGCGCCTTGTGGCCGCAGCGACGCCTTTTGCCGTCAGTACACCTTTCTACCCTTTCCCATCGCCCTCTCCCCCTACGCGCCCTACCTACGATGAGGTAACTCCTCTACCCACCGTCGATGTGACGCCCTTGCCGGGCGGCCCGGACGGAGGCGTCGGCGTGCCGCCGCTGGCTGCCGACCTGCCCCAACGCGACCGCATCGACCTCGCCCGCCGCTTCCTCGGCATTGAGGAGGTCACGCCGCCGCCGCCCACCACCTATGAGGTGGGCGATGTGATCCCTTTCTGGGTGAGCAATGATGACACCGAGACCACCACGCAGGTAACGGCCGAGCTGGTCTATATGAACGACGTGGTGTACATGTGGGTAGAGGAGGGCGCCCGCTATGATTACGATGCGCTGGTCAAGTCTGCGGATGCTTTCGGCGAGCATACCTACCCGACTGTGCGCTCCTACTTCGGCAGCGAGGCCTTGCCGGGCATTGACAGCGACCCCCGCCTGCACATCCTGCACTCCACGCAGCTGGGCAGCACGGTGCTGGGCTATTACTTCAGCCCCAGCGAGTA
>DAOTYL010000149.1:0-4775 GCA_034434955.1 Anaerolineae bacterium
AGCTTCGAGGCTTTCCGTCAAGTGGCGCAGGCGCGCGCAGCCTGGGCTAGAGGAGAAAAAGAGCTAGCGCTGGCTGCTGTCGGTTCCGCTTTGACGCTTGACCCTGACTACGAGGAAGCAGCTAACATTGAGGTGGCCATTGCACGCGCCGCCAACGACGCAACCACCGCGCAGGATGCTTTCCGGCGTTGGGCGGCCATCGCCGTCAAGCGGGGGCGTTTCTCGGTCGGCGCGGAGCGTTTGATGCTGTTGGGACACTGGCTACGCGAGCGTGGGGAATGGACGCAGGCGCAGCGAGCGTATGAGGATGCCCGCATCCTCTACGAACGTGAAGATAACGCTATAGGTGTCGCCCGCGCATTGAACAATATGGCCACTTTAGACCTCCTAGGGGGGCGCGTTCAGGATGCGATCAAAACGTTCCGTCGCAACCTGCGCCTGTTCGAGTCATCCTCCGACGCTCAGCAGGACGTTGCCATCACCTATTTCAACCTATCGCTGGCCCACAAACAGTTGGGGCAACGTGAGCAGGCTGTCGAGGCGCTGGAGAAGGCTTACAATCTGGCAGTGGGGGTGAAAGACGCCGGCCTGCAGGCCCATTGCATAGCGCAGCGCGGTGCTCTGCACGAAGATGCCGGGGAGTGGGTGCGTGCCGAGGCCGACTACGCACAGGCTGGGCGTCTGCTAGATGCTCTAGGCGACGAGATGGGGGTTGCTATCATCAAGAGCCGTCAGGCTGTGCTCTATAAGCGGCAAGGACAGTACGAACGGGCAGAAGCCCTTATGCTAGAAGCGCTGGAGACGCTGGAGCAACAGCCGGACCCTCACGAGCGGGCAGTTGTGTGGCTTAATCTGGCCGATCTGTACTTTGCGATGGGCCTGCACGATCAGGCTTGGTCATATGCCCAACAAGCGGAGGAGGCCTTTGCACGGCTCCAGTCGGGGTGGGTAGCGCGGGCCGAGGAGCTTGTCGCTACGCTGGAGGACATCATAGAGCGAGGAGAAACGCCGCCCTCCCCGGCAGGACGCGGCTTGGCGCCGCCCTCGTCCCTCGCAAAGGCGGAAGAGGACGACTCGGAGGGGCTTTACAACGACAACGAATCGTATGATAATGAGAGTACAGGAGAATCCTGATACGGGGATGACGTGGACGAAAACAGCGGTGTAGGCCGCGCACCCATGTTGCGAGCGAGCCTGTTGGTCCAGTCAGTCATCCCCATTGTTTACCTCCCCTTATTTCCCCCTTCAATCGCTGTCTGTGGTGTGCGTGTGCTTATTGCAGAAAGTTGACGAGGGCGCAGCGCTATGGTAGACTTTGCCCTCGTAAGGATGAGGTCGCAATACTTCCCTGCGACCTTGCGGGTATTCCGCAAATCGGTGTGATCGGCAAGCTTTAGAAGAGGGGCGCCGCTATCAGTAAATCAAATTACCGTGTGAACGAGGCCATCCGTGTGCGTGAGGTGCGGCTGATCACGGAAACAGGCGAAAACGTGGGGATTGTCAGCCTCCGTGAAGCGCTTGCACGCGCCGAAGAGGCCGGGCTGGACCTTGTGGAAGTTGCGCCTAACGCAGACCCGCCCGTCTGCCGCATCATGGACTATGGGAAGTTCCAGTATGAGCAGGCCAAGCGGGAGCGTCAGGCACGCAAGCAACAGAAGACGGTTGAGATCAAAGAGATCCGGCTGCGGCCCAAAACCACTGACCATCACCTCTCGTTCAAGATACGCGACGCACGGCGTTGGCTAGAAGAAGGGATGAAGGTCAAGGTACGCATCCGCTTCCGGGGGCGTGAAATCACGTATCCGGAGATCGCTCGCGAGCAACTGGAGCGGATTGCCGAGGATTTACGGGACATCGCCATAGTGGAGCAGCAGCCGGGGATGGAAGGCCGCACGATGCTGATGGTCCTTGCTCCGCAGAAACAGGCGCCGTCCTCTTAGCATTGGACGTTATCTGATACAGCATACCCTGCGCACTGGTGCGCCCGATGGGGTCGGATGCTTGAGGCGTCCGGCCTTTTGATGCGAGTGACGCCGGTGCTGCAGTCAGGAGTGGAGACGTGGCCAAGAAGTATAAACTCAAAACACACAAAGCAACTGCCAAGCGCTTCAAAGTCACCGGTTCTGGCAAGATCATGCGCACGCACGGCCCCAAGAGCCACTTGCGGCGCAAGAAGTCCAGCCGCACGAAGCTCACCTTTGCGCGTATGAGCGAGGTTCAGACGGCCGGCATGAAGCGCCACATCAAGCGGCTAGCTCCCTACTTGAAGCGCCACAGCACCCTGTCATCTCGTCGGGGCGGCGGCAGCAAGAAGTAGCGGCGCGGCTAGTCCCTCAACCTACTGTAGATGTAGCCTTTTGGAGAGAGGACGATGCGAGTTAAAGGTGGTATTGTCACCCGTCGCCGTCATAAAAAGATCATCAATCTGGTAAAAGGGCAGTACGGATCGCGCGGGCGTTTGTTCCGCCGTTCAAACGAGGCAATGCTGAAGTCGCTGTGGTACGCCTACCGCGATCGGCGCACGCGGCGGCGTGATCTGCGCCGGCTGTGGATTATCCGTATCAATGCGGCAGCTCGCCAGAACGGCTTGAGCTACAGCCGCTTGATGCACGCCCTCAAGCAGGCGCAGATCGAGCTGGACCGTAAGGTGCTGGCACATATCGCCGTACACGATCCCACCGGCTTCAGCGCTATTGTCGAAGCCGCACGAGGCCGCGCGGCGTAATCGGCAGCCTTTTTCCCTCATTCCCCCCTTAAATAATCCCCTCCCCACGCGTGGGGAGGGGATTTCCGTGCAAGTTGCCCTCGGTTGGCCGATTGTAAGACATGAGCAGGCCGGTCGTTGTGCGGGCTGAAATCGGCATAAGGTATAATCCAGTGCTGAAAGCACAAGGCCACTCGTGGAGGGAGCACATGGTGCGCAGGTGGCTGCTTAAAGCTCACGGGAAGCGTATTTTGCCGATAGTCACGATCGTGCTGGGGGTCGCTTTTGTGGCCTGTCAGCCGCCCTCTACCCCGCCTTATCCTTCTGCGACGCCACCGCTCCCCACCGAGATCCAAGTGCCTCCCACACAGATGGCAGCAGTACAGCCCGCCACGTTAAGCCCTACTGCCGATTCAAACCCTACGTCGATCCCCATCTACGGGCCGACGGGTTTCCCGCTGGACATGAATCCCTTAACCGGCCTTAGGGTAGACGATCCGGCGGTGCTGAATCGCCGCCCTCTGCTGATCAAGGTCAGCAATTTCCCGCCCGTAGTGCGGCCCCAGAACGGTCTCTCGTTTGCCGACCATGTATGGGAGCACGTGGTAGAGGGCTTTCGCTACACACGACTGACAGCGGTCTTTTACAGCCAGACGCCGGACAGTGTCGGGTCGGTGCGCAGCGGTCGCCTGCCCGACCTAGAACTTGTACCGATGTATCAGGGGCTTTACTTCGCCTCCGGATTTAGCAGCAATCAGCACGATCCGAACGGGCCACCGCGTATGCGCGAGTTGATGCGCGCTGCGGACTGGTTCCCGCGCAACTTCTCTTCCGATTTCGGCTACGGGGAACCGTATGCCGTGCGCTTCCCTATCGAGGGCGTGGCCTACGAACACACACTCTTTGCCATTCCGGCGGAATTGTGGAAACTGGCCGAGGAGAAAGGACTCAACCAGCGGCCTGTGTTAGAGCCGGGGCTGGCCTTCAGCACAGCTGTGCCCTCTGGCGGCACGCCGACCACATCGCTGATCATAGACTATCCGGTGGATGGCCCCAAGAACGAATGGCGCTACGATGCGGAGAGCGGCCGCTGGTTACACTGGGTGGATGATGCCCCGCTCAGCGACTTTCTTACCGGCGAGCAGCTCGCTTTTGAGAATGTGGTCATCGTCTATGCTGAGCACTACGAGGCTGATTTTCTTGAGTACCAAAGTGGGAGCAGTGGGCTATATTCGGTTGGCGCGGTGATGCAGGGCGAAGGCAGCGCCGTGCTGCTACGCGATGGTCAGCGCTTCGTCGTCACCTGGCGGCGTCCCGATCGCGACAGCATGATGCAGTTCTTCGACGCCAACGGGGCGGTTGTCCCCTTCAAACCCGGCAAGACGTGGTTTAACCTCGTGGCGACCAACATCTTCCCGCCGGAGATCACATTCGCGCCATGATTTCGGAGAGAGCCAATGTATCCTGTCTCTAGCGCTTGGCGTTCTCTGCGCTTTGGAAAGGCTATCCTGCTGATCGCCAGTGTCGTCCTTGCGGCGTGTCAGGCTGCGCCGACCCCTACGCTAGAGCCGACGCAACCTCCTGATCCGACTCCTATCCCGCCGACGGCTACACCGTTGATCCAGATCGAAGCATCCCCTATGCCGGAGGAGGGGCTGACTGCCACGCCATATCCGGTTTATGGGCCAACGGACTATCCGCCGACTGTCAACCCGCTGACGGGGCTGGAGGTCTCCGATCCGGAAGTGCTGAACCGCCGTCCCTTACTGATCAAGGTGAGCAATGAGTCGGAGACGGTGCGCCCCCAGTCGGGCCTCAGTTTTGCCGACCACGTGTGGATGTATCAGATGGAGGGCTGGGGGCAGACGCGCTTCACGGCGGTCTATTACAGCCAAGCGCCGGAGTTTGTTGGCTCGGTGCGCAGCGTGCGGCTGATTGACACCGATCACCTCATCCATATGTACGATGGCCTGCTGGTGATCTCCGGCGGCAGCGTGGGCATGGGGACCATCATCAGATATGCGGAATGGAACGACCGCGTTTTTATGGACAACGGCCCCTGGCTGGAGCG